>CACXCL010000275.1 GCA_902766115.1 uncultured Ruminococcus sp. | reverse complement strand
GAAAGATTCATAAAATATTTCACGTCGGTCGGCATCGACACCACCTCGGAATTCTACGTCAGCAACATAGCGAACGACGCCGAGCTTCAGGAGTACTTCGTCACCACCGGGTACTACGTCGAACGGGGGCTCGGACCCGCCGACAAATAACACGCGGAAAACCTTTCACCGCCGGGACGGTCCGCCGTCCCGGCGGTTTTCATCGGGGAAAAAAGCTCGCCCCGGGATCCGCCGCCCCGGACCTTAAAAAAACAGAGCGAAAAAGGCAAAATAATCCTTGACAAAAACTTCGTTTTGCCTCATAATATTGAATGAGGTATTTTTTCGTCCCGGCGGCGGGAGCTTGCCCGGGAAATACCCCAGTAACGGAGGCGACACCTTGAGAACCGTAAGATTCACGAAAATGCACGGCGTCGGTAACGACTATATCTATATCGACTGCATGAAAGAGACCCCGGCAGACCCCGCGTATCTCGCGAGGATCATGTCTCCGCGCCGTTTTTCCGTGGGATCCGACGGTGTGGTCCTGATTTGCCCCTCCGACAGATGCGACGCGAAGATGAGGATGTTCAACGCCGACGGCAGCGAGGGAAAAATGTGCGGGAACGCCATCCGCTGCGTGGGCAAATTCCTTTACGAGCGGGGATATACCGCAAAACAAGACCTTTTGATCGAGACTCTGAGCGGCGACCGCAGGCTGACCCTCGGCGTGAGGGACGGCAAGGTCACCTCCGTCAGCGTCGGCATGGGTCGCGCGATCCTCGCGCCCCGGGATGTTCCGGTGACATTCGACGGCGAAAGGATGGTAAACGAGCCCCTGACGGTCGGCGGGAAGGAATACCGTATCACCGCCGTCTCCATGGGCAATCCCCACGCCGTGACCTTCGTTTCCGACATCGACTCGTTAGAGATCGAAAAGATCGGACCGATGTTCGAGAAACATCCGGCGTTCCCGGACAGAGTCAATACGGAGTTCGTGCGCGTCAAATCGAGAGACCGGATAGAAATGCGCGTGTGGGAGAGGGGCAGCGGCGAGACTCTCGCCTGCGGCACCGGAGCGTGCGCGTCCGTCGTTGCGTCGGTACTGAACGGATTCTGTCCCGCGGGAGAGCCCGTCACGGTTGGCCTCCGCGGAGGCGAGCTTGTGATCACCTGCTCCGCGGATCTGGACGTCACCATGACAGGACCCGCGTCCTTCGTCTACGACGGCGAATTCTTCCTCGATGAAAACTGACTATTTCGGAGGCTCATACCCGTGGAAATAAACGTAAAGTTAAACGAAAACTTCGGCAAGGTTGCGGAGAGCTATCTGTTCTCCGATATTGCCAAAAAGGTCAAGGCGTATTCCGCCGCCAATCCGGACAGGAAAATAATCCGGCTCGGGATCGGCGACGTGACCCTTCCTCTCGCTCCCGCGGTGATCTCCGCGATGCAAAAGGCAACTGCCGAAATGGGCGTGAAGGAGACCTTCCGGGGCTACGCTCCCGAATACGGCTACGCCTTTCTGCGAGAAGCGATACGCCGTCATTACGAGAATTTCGGCGTTTGTCTTTCAGAAGAGGAAATTTACGCCTCCGACGGAGCCAAATGCGACTGCGGCAACATCGTTGAGCTCTTCGGCGACAACGAGGTGCTGATACCCGATCCGGTGTACCCCGTGTATCTCGACAGCAACGTCATGTCCGGACGCCGGGTGCGGCTCATCGAGACGGGACCGGAAAACGGATTCCTCCCCTCCCCCGACGGGCTCGACGGCAAGGGTTACGTGATCTACCTCTGCTCGCCGAACAACCCCACCGGAGCGGTCTTCACCGCCGGGGGGCTGAAAAAGTGGGTGGACTTCGCGCGCGCTACGGGATCTCTCATTATATACGACTCCGCCTACGAGGCGTTCATCTTCGACGATCATCCCCGCTCCGTATACGAGATCGAGGGGGCAAAGGAGTGCGCCATCGAAATATGCTCCCTCTCCAAATCGGCGGGGTTCACCGGGACACGGTGCGGCTGGACGGTCATTCCCCACGGGATCTCCTCCGGCGGGATGTATCTCTACAAAATGTGGGAGAGACGTCAGGCGACCAAGTATAACGGCATCCCCTACGTGGTCCAGCGCGCCGCCGAGGCTGCGCTCTCTCCCGAGGGCGAGGCGCAGTGCCGGGAAAACGTGGAGTACTACCTCAGAAACGCGAAGACCGTCGCCGCCATGCTCGACGAAAAAGGGATCTTCTACACCGGCGGCTCGTCGTCGCCCTACG
>CACXCL010000274.1 GCA_902766115.1 uncultured Ruminococcus sp. | reverse complement strand
CGTTTCCGGCGCGGACGGGAAGAAGTACCTGCCCCACACGCTGAACAACACGGTGGTGGCGCCGCCGCGTATGCTCATCGCGCTGCTGGAGAACAACCTGAATCCCGATATGTCGGTGAGGATCCCTGAACCCCTCCGTCCCTACATGGGCGGCAAGGAGATCCTCGTGCCGAACAGAGGACCGAGAGAATAAGCGAAAAACCTCGCTTTGGCGAGGTTTTTCAGAGAAGAGAGAAGAGAGAAGAGAGAAGAGAATCGGTTAAAACGCAAACGGTGCGCCGTTTGCGTTTTTTCATTGACAAAGAGGGCGGAGGATGGTATCATTAGGGCAGAGATATACTTTACGGGGGTTTTTTGAAATGAAGAAACTGATTTGCATGATTTTGGCGATCTTGATGCTCGCGGGAGCCGTCGTCGCCGTCTCCGCGGCGGATGGGTCGTCCTTCAAGGATGTTAAAACGACCCGCTGGAGCTACGGCGCCATAAATTACGCCGTGGAAAAGGGCTACATGAACGGAATCGGCGGGGGCAAGTTTGACCCGGCGGGGTCAATGACCCGCGGAATGGTCGTGACGGTGCTGTACAGGCGAGAGGGCTCGCCTGCAGTGACTTTCCGGAACGACTTTTCGGACGTGAAAGCCGGAAAATACTACTCCGACGCGGTGATATGGGCAAAGGACGAAGGCGTGGTGAACGGTATCACAGAAACGACCTTCGAGCCGAACGGAAAGATCACCCGCGAACAGCTTGCGACGATGCTCAACAGATACGCGAAGCTGGAGGGCAAGGAATTCCGGCCGAAGGGAAATCTCAGCGCATTTCCCGACGCGTCGAAGACGCACAGCTATGCCAAAGACGCCATGATCTGGGCGACTGACAACGGTCTCATCACGGGAGTAAAGTCCGGCGGCGCGGTCCTTCTCGATCCCCGCGGTGCGGCCACCCGGGAACAGTTCGCTGCTATCCTCATGAGATTTGACACAACGGATCTTACGCTGCCCCTTGAGTTCAACGAGCCGGTTTTCCTCAGCTCTTACACCGAACCGGACTACCCGCTTGTTGAAGATGCGGATTTCTACGTATCCCCCGACGGTAACGACGGTGCGAGCGGCTCGCTCTCCGATCCTTTCGCCACCTTTGACCGCGCCGTTGAGGCGGTGCGCGGCGTCGAAAAGACCGCGGAAAAGGGCTCTGTCAAGGTTGCCTTTATGGCAGGTGAGTACGGTCCGGTGAACATTTCTCTCACGCCGGAAGACAGCGGTACCGCCGATTGCCCCGTCATCTACTGCAAATACGGCGACGGCGACGTGACGGTCAACAACGGCGTGGACGTTGAGTTTTCCGAGTTTGAGCCTTTGAAAGAAGAAGAAAAGTACCTGTTTCGTTCGAACGCCGCTGACAGCATCATGAGAGCAGATCTCTCGGACAAGGTCGCGGAAGGCGAGCTTGACAGCGACACGCTCCTCATTTCCGGGAACGGTTTGTGCAACGTTGCTACCTTCCCGAACAGGTACGACGACGGCTCGGAACAGCTTATGAAGAACGTCGGAGTGAAGGTGGACGACAGTACCATCGAGATAACTCTCAAAATGTTCATAAACAGGCTGGAACTGTACCACACCTATGAGAACATCAGATTCTCCGGCACGTTTGCGCACACCTGGTCTCACGGCACGCTGAATCTTGCTTCCTACGATCCGGAGACTCATTACGCAGTGTTCAGCAACGCGGACGAGGTGACCTATGGGATCAGCGATTCGCACGTATACGGTTTCGAGGCGTGCATCATCGGCGCGTCCGAGGAACTGGACAAGGACGGGGAGTACTGGATCGATCCCGATGCGCGGGTGCTCTACGTATATCAGCCCTCCGGGGACTACGGACTCGCGATCCACGGCTCTTTCTTCGACATGCGTGGGGTGAGCTTCCTCTCCTTTGTGGGACTTGATTTCAAAAACACCACCGGAGGCGTGTCATACATTGACGGCCACGACATCACATTCGACCGCTGCTCGGTTATCGGCGCAGGCGACAACCTGTTCAGCGTCCCGAACGCGGGAATATATAACTTTAAACTCATCAACAGCGAGTTCGGTTATCTGGCGGCGGGTATTGGCCGTCTCGACGACTCGACGCCGAGAGAGGACAGCGGCGACTACACCAGCTGCGGAATCGTCATCGACAACAACTACATCCACGATTTCGCCGTCTGGCAGCTGGACGCAGGCGTGCGGCTCTTCCAGACCCGCGGCGCGGTTGTCACCCACAACGTGTTCGAGCGCGGTGGCAGGTGCGGCATCGAGCTCTGGGGCAGCTCCTGCGTCACCATCGAGTACAACGTATTCGACCGCATGATGATGAATTCCACGGACGGCGGCTCCATATACGACAATCAGGACGTTGACAGACGCGACATCATAATAAAGCACAACGCCATCATCAACATGCCCACCACCAGCATGGGCGAGTACGGCGTGTATCTCGATCAGGCCCAGTGCGGAGTGGATATCTCGTCCAATCTGTTCTACAACGGCGGCAGCTGCACCGCCATGATAATCGGCGGTCGCGACAACTTTTACCGCGACAATGTCGACATCGCCACGGAGGAATACAAGGGCGGCGTGACGGTCTACCCCAACGACGACCTCGACAGGAGCTACGGAAAATGGGTCGAGTTCTTCGACAGCGTGTCCGACCCCGACAGTCCCAAGGCGCGGATCTACCACGAGAGGTGGAGCGACATATTCGACGTGGACATAAACTCTGACGACCCGCTTGATCCGAGCAGCTGGTGTGCGGCGGCCAACACCATCACCGGCAACGCGTTCTTCAGCTTCAAGGGTGAGAGCGGAGTTGATACCGTAACCCACGTCGATCCGCAGGCCCTTCCGGTTTGCACCGTGGAAAACAACTCGTTCTACAACACTTCGGAAAACCCTCTCTTCGTAAACCCCACGTTGGGCGATTACCGGATACGCGACGGAGTCGATTTCCCCGATATCGAATTCGAAAAGATCGGAAGATACTGAGAAAAAAGCCCGCTCCAGCGGGCTTTTTCTCAATGGAAAATTGAAAATGGAAAATGGAAAGTGGAATATTGAAACCGGCGGCATATAAGCCTTCCCCCTGGAGG
>CACXCL010000273.1 GCA_902766115.1 uncultured Ruminococcus sp. | reverse complement strand
GGAGAGGTGTTCTCCTGGGTCAGCAACGACAGTAAAATGATCGCCCTTACCTTTGACGACGGACCGCATCCCGAGTACACGGAGAAGATCCTTGACGTGCTCCAAAAGTACGACGTCAGGGCGACGTTTTTCGTGATAGGCGAAAACGCGGAAAAGCGGCCGGAACTGATAAGGAAGATCGCAGCCGGCGGACATGAGATCGGAAATCACACCTTCGATCATAAGTCACTTCGGAAAAAGAACGGGGATGAGATCGAAGAAGAGATAGAAAGGACGGAGAACGCCGTCTTTGAGGCGGCGGGATGCAGACCGACCGTTTTACGGCCTCCTGAGGGGAAATACAGCGAAAAAGTCGTAAGGGCCGCGGAAAAACTCGGGTACTCCGTAGTCCTTTGGTCCGTTGACACAAAGGACTGGGCGCACAGACCTGCCGATGCGATCTGCCGCACCGTTCTCGGGAACGTGACCTCCGGAGATATCATCCTGTGTCACGACTTCATATCCGGCGAATCCCATACGGCGGAGGCGCTCGCCGCCGTCATCCCGAAGCTTCTCTATGAGGGCTACACCTTTGTCACGGTCTCTGAACTGATCTCGTTATGGGGTAAATAGCGAAAACGCTTTCCGTTTTCCGGAAAGCGTTTTCCATATATTTATGTTTTATTCTTCGTTTTCTTCTTTTGTCTCTCCGGCGTCGTTTTCAAGGGATTCGTAATACGGGTCGATCATGAATCGCTTGATGTTCGGAAATACGCAGTATTCTCCGATAAAGATAAGAGTGGAAATCGTGATCGTGAACGGGAGGATGATCCCGAGAGGGAAGTACAGTACGAGTATGCCGTAGTTCAGAAGGATAACTGCCGCGGCCCCGAGCAGATATGCAAGATTTCTTTTTACGCCGACCACGGACATGATGAGCCCGTTTTTGAACAGCTTGATCATCTTAAGATCGAAAGTTACTATCATTGTGTAGATGTACGTTCTGATGAAGAAATAAATGATCACCAGGAACAGGATGGCGAAAAACAGCACGCTGGTGAAGAAAGAGCCTCCCGTATTCATACGGAAAAAGAACAGATCGTACGAAAGGATCGCGATTATGATAAAATCGATAACGCCGTATATCATCGCCTGCCTGAAGTTTTTCTTCACGGCTGCGAAAAAGTCGCCCCATATGAAAACGTGCTCGCCCCGGACAAGATTGCGGTGGATGTAGGTCACTCCCGTCATTACCGGTCCCAGGGTGAAGACCGTCAGCAGGGAAAGTGCGAACATGACGTAGTCGGTAACTGAGAGTACCGTGACCTGCGTCTGCATGGAATACGTCCCGTACAGCGCGGCTGACGCGGGAGTGAGCTTGTGGGAGACGATGACTGATAAATTCGGGAAAACGGTGTATGTGGGCGCAGTCGTGTGTCCGGAGAAGAACCCGCTCAAACCGAGAAGAAGAAAAATAATCGGAAAGTTGCCGAAAACAAACAGCAGGTTCGAGAGGACGATATTGTTGAATTTTCTCAGATAAAGCTTGAAAAAGTTGACGAAATTCGGGTTATCGGTTATGGGAGGCTCGTCGGGATCTACTCCGGGGCCGTCGCCGCGACGAAAGATCCGGCTGAAAAACGAGCCGCTTTTTTCATTTTCTTCGTTGTTATCGTTCCTGAAAAATGCCATTTTAATCTCCTGAAATCTCAGATCAAATAATACCGCAGAACGTCAAGCGCGATCAGCGCGCCGGCAGCCACAAGAAATATGAAAACATATTTTATGACCCCCGCGGCGCGCGGAGCGCTCCCGGGCGAGACGTCCGCGTTTTTCGCAGAAAATGCAACCGCAACCGAGGACATAAAGATCATCAGTAAAGCGGAAAGGACAAAAAGCAAAGGGATAAGGACAGACGTCGGAATAAACAGGACTTTTCTGTTTCTCAGATACAAGATCGCTCCTGATCGTTCAAAAGACAGAGCAAGACCGAGAGCGAAACCGCGCAACACCGTTACGCCGGCGCAGATCTTGCGGGGAAAAACGGTGAATCCCGACAGAAAGACCAGCCCGGCGCAGATAAAGGTGGCGCGGGATACCCGCCATACGCCGAGAAGGAAGTCGGAGGGGGTCGGACCGTGGATCACCGGGACGAAAAAGACAGGCGAAGCAGTCATCGAGGCGATTGATCCGCATAACAGAGCGGATAAAATGAATACTGTCGCGAGCACAGCCGCCGTCTTTACCGCAGTTTTTTCCATGACGCTCCGCCTTTCATCCTTTTTTCAGAGTATATTCGGACAAAGGACGAAACATCACAGGAATATTAAACCACAATTTGAGAAAATAATCAACACCTATGCTCAAAAAGACAAAGAAAAAACTCACCCTGATAATTCAGCTTCGGGCATATCTGCCGGTGAGTTTTTAAAAGATGTGAATATTCTAATACACTTGTCGACGATTGTCAATAGTTTTATTCAAAAATTGTTAATTTTTTTCGGGAATGTTTTCAGACGTGCGCCGAAAGAACGGTTTCCCGTTATTTTAGCGCCCGATCCGGAAGTTCTTCAGATGCAGAATATGCGGTTTCGATCTCAATTCATACGTTTGTCTTGAATCCTTGGATCAATTTTGCTCATCCGTCTGTGTCTGAGATAAAGTTTTTTCATCCGCAGGATGTGACAAAAAACACCTACCATGATGATATAAACTTTTTACAGTAAAACGCGGCGATCCGAAAATCAGCCGGAAGAAAGGAAGAGATAAAAATGACGATGCTCAAAGAGGGAGGCGTTGTGTTCTCCTCAAACGGGAATATCCTCATCGCACAGATCAAAGGCGAGATAGATCATCATAATGCGGGGGCGGTACGGCGGAAGATAGATCTCAGGATGATGAGCGAGATGCCGGCTGAGGTCATCCTTGACCTGTCGGGGGTGTCTTTTATGGACAGCTCGGGTCTCGGTCTGATCCTCGGAAGGTATGCGAAGGGCAAGGAACTGGGCATCGCGGTAAACGTCTCAAATCCCACCCCTGCCGCAACGAAGATCCTTGATCTGGCGGGAATGGAACGACTTGTGAAGACCGTCGGAAATGAAAAAAACGGCGCGTAAGCGCTGTTTTAAAAATAATTGAAAGGGTGATTATCCTGTGAAAAAGAAAAACATGATCAACTGCATGAAGCTCACACTTCCTTCGTTTTCATCAAATGAATCGTCGTCGCGGGCGATGGTCTCCGCGTTTGCTGCGCAGCTAAACCCTACTTTCGACGAGCTGTCCGATATCAAGTGCGCGGTCTCCGAGGCGGTGACCAATTCCATCGTGCACGCCTACCGCGATATGATCGGTCAGATCGTCATTACCGTGAGGCTATACGACGACAGATCCATACGCGTGGAAATAAAGGACAGGGGCTGCGGGATCCCTGACGTCGAGGCGGCGATGCAGCCGCTGTTTACGACCGATCCCGACGGTGAGAGAAGCGGGATGGGATTTACTGTGATCGAGAATTTCATGGATTCGCTGACTGTCAGATCGACGCCCGGCAAGGGCACGCGTGTGGTGATGAACAAGAAGCTGTCTCCGCTCCCGGTGAAAAGGTGACGTTACATATTCCTTTTGAAAGGAAGCGGGACGGAAATGAAAAACTCTGGACAAAAAGATATTTGCGCTGAAAACAGAAAACTTCTCGAACAGTACTCAAAAGGAGACGAGAGCGCCGTTGAAAAACTGATGAAGCTGAATACGGGACTCGTGTCCGGCATCGCCGCGCGGTTTCGAGGCAGAGGAGTCGAAAACGACGATCTCTTTCAGATCGGTTCTATCGGCATGCTCAAAGCGATACGGTCGTTCGATCTGGGGAGGGGAACCGCTTTTTCCACGTACGCGGTTCCTCTGATTATGGGAGAGATCCGGAAGTACCTGCGGGACGACGGACTGATCAAGGTCAGCAGAATACAAAAGAAAGCCGGCGCTCTCCTTCTGAAAGAGAGGGAGAAAATAATATCGGAGTCAAGCCGCGAGCCCGGACTTGAGGAACTGGCTGAAAGATGCGGAATGACCGTAGAGGAGGCTGCGCTGGCGCTCGAATCGGCCTCGCCCGTACACTCTCTTTCCGAACCTGTGACGGAAGATATGACGCTTGAAAACGTGATCCCCTCTTCGGACGACGAAATTTGCAGGGCAGTGGACAGGGTGGCTTTGGCTGAGGCCATCGGTAAACTCTGTCCTCTTTGGAGAAAGATAATCGTACTAAGGTATTTCAGAGATTATTCCCAGCAGATGACGGCGGACGCTCTCGGCTTATCACAGGTCAAGATTTCACGGGAAGAGAAAAAGATCTTTGAGGCGATGCGAAAAGAACTGGGATAGAAACGGACCGCGCCGGGGCGGCGCGGTCCGTTTTAAGGGATCAGTTGTTGCATCCGCACTTTTTTTCGTCCCTGTCGCCTGTTCCTCTTACCGGAAGTTTTGACGGGACCGAGAATTCTTTTTCCGGGAATTCCATGCTCATAAAAAGCTTGCACGGATCGTTTTCGGCTCCGGCGACGCACTCCTTGTCCGGAACAGAGAATTCAGACGCGCTGACGAGATACTGTGCAGGTCTCTCGATTCGCAGAACGGAGAAAAGCCCGAGTGTGACCACCAGCTTGTTGCTCCCGTCTCCGTCGGAAAGATCGCCGCTGACCGCAGAGCATACAACGTCCGGCATCTCGTCCAGGGAGCAGCAGCATCTGCAATGGTGATGGGGCTCGACGACTCTGGACGACAGAACGATGGGATCCACCGTTTCAAGTACCGCGACGGGGAGATTTGAAGTCCTTGCCGCGGCGCAGTTTTCCCCGGCGCAGCAGAAGCTGTTGTTCTGATACTCGCTCTTGAAGATACTTACGTTCCCTTCGCTGCCGAAGAGTACGGCTTTTTTCTCGACGACTGCAACTCCGTCGAAATCCTCGCTGTTCCCGGGTCCGAGGCAAGCCTCGCAGAGGATCCTGACGTAGATCTTAACTGTAAGCTGATAGAATCCCCTGTTGAACGGCACGTTATCTATGTCGATATAAGACCACAGGACCCGCGCGTCACGGACTCTGACGGCCGTGGTCCTGTCGATGATCTCCTGCCCCCGGCAGGTCAGATAGACGCGCACGTCCTCAAAGCAATCCTTGTCGCGGCAGGAATCGAGAACGCGATAGGTGTCGATACAAACGGTTTCTCTGTCCCTTCCTCGGTCGCACAGGGAACCGGTATTTCTGTTTTCAGTCATTTTGACCTCCAATCCGCCGCGCTGCGCGGCGGAGCATAGTCTTTCTTTGTTTCCGTCGAAGAACGGACACAGGATGCCCGTTCCTCTTTAATATCTTATGCCGCCGGCACCCCGTTGACACATTGACGCAGTCATAATCCATGGCGAAGCGGCATAATTATCAACAGAATGATCGAGTCCGGCAGCAATCACGCCGGGGGGAGGAAAACGACATGAGAAACGTTTCTGGGGAAATATATAAAGACATAGGCGAGAGAACGGGCGGTGACATTTACGTGGGAGTGGTCGGCCCGGTCAGGGCGGGAAAGTCGACCTTCATCAAAAAATTCATGGAGTCCGCCGTTGTCCCGAATATAACGGACGAACACGACAGACAGCGCGCGGTCGACGAGCTGCCTCAGAGCGCCGGCGGCAAAACCGTGATGACGACTGAACCGAAATTCGTTCCTAATGAAGCCGTGGAGGTGACAGTCGGCGACAACGCTCATCTGCGTGTGAGGATGATCGACTCGGTTGGTTATCTTGTACCCGGCGCGCTGGGGGAGACCGAAAACGGGGAGACGCGTCTCGTCGTCACTCCGTGGCACGACGAACCTGTCCCTTTCAGCGAAGCGGCTGAGGACGGCACAAGACGCGTTATAAGGGATCACTCGACTATCGGCATACTCGTAACCTCCGACGGATCTTTCGGCGATTTCAACCGGGATGCGTACACAAATGCGGAAGAGAGGATCGCGGGAGAGCTCAAAGATCTCGGTAAACCCTTTGCCGTTGTCCTTAACTCCTCGGAACCGGAAACTGACCGGGCGGCGTCGCTGGCGGCGGAGCTGGAAAGGAAGTACGACGCGCCCGTGGCGCTGGTAAACTGCCTCGATCTGAACGAAGAGGATGTGGACGGGATCCTTCAGCTGGTCCTTTCGGAATTTCCTTTGAAGGAGATCGTTTTCAGGCTGCCTGTTTGGACGGGGGTGCTCGACGAAAATCACTGGCTCAGGCGCGCGTTGGTCGACAGTGTGACCGAAGCGGGGATGAGCGGGGTGAGGGCGGCGGACTCGGCAAAGATCTGTCAGGCTGCGGCGGACGGGATCTCGGGAAGGATAAAAGATAATCCCGGACCCGACAGCTCCGTCACATCCCGCCTTATCGGGACCGATATGGCGCGGGGAGTCTGTGAGATCGAGATCTGTTTGCCGCAGAGTATGTTCTACTCCATTATCGGCGAGACTACGGGAATCGAGGTCGGCAGCGACGCGGATCTTCTTGGCGTACTCCGGTCCCTTGCCGAGATGAAAAGGGAGTACGACAAGTTCGCCCGGGCGATCGACGACGTCACCGAAAAAGGATACGGGATCGTGATGCCCGGGCAGGAGGATCTGACTCTCGACGAACCGGAAATAGTAAAGCATGCGGGAGGATACGGACTCCGGCTCCGCGCAACGGCGCCGTCCATCCATCTGATCCGCGCAGGTATAGAGACGGAGCTCAATCCGATAGTGGGTACGGAACAGCAGTCCCGTGAGCTTGTCGAATACCTGTTGAAGGAATTCGAGGGAGACCCGAGAGGGATCTGGGACACGAACCTGTTCGGCAAATCGATTTACGAGCTGGTGAACGAGGGGCTCCATTCAAAACTCGATAATCTGCCTGAGGACGCAAGAGAAAAGCTCGGAGAGACTCTCGCCAGGGTGGTCAACGAGGGAAGCCAGGGCCTGGTCTGCATTATCCTGTAAAAAAAAGTCCCGTCCTTTTGCCGGACGGGACCTTTTTCTCTCTGTCAGTCTTTCTTGCTGCTCGAATTGTTCTGATCGTTTTTCATCTTGGCCTTTTTGTTCTTTGACTGATTCTTATCCTGATTGTTGTTCTGATTGTTCTGCTCGTTGTTCCGGTAATTGTTTTCGTTCTGGTTTCTGTTTTCGTTTTCCATTTTCGTAAAACCGTCCTTTTCTTTATCGGCTGTTTTTCCGCGTGAATCTGCTTTCTGCGGCTTTGCCCTACGCTATTATTATTTTCAATCCGTCAGTTTTTTATTCAGTAGAGGTACAGATTTTTGACGTTATACAGCATCTGAGCCGTCTGCGCCCGCGTCACGTGCTCCGTGACTCCCTTGCCGTTCATTATTCCGTTGTATGAAAGAGAGGAGACGTCCCGCACAGCCCACGCCGGAACCGTTCCGTCTGTTGTGACGGACGCTTTCTCGGGTCCTTTTGCTCCTACGATCCTGTTCAGGATTACTGCGGCCTCCGCTCTCGTGATCTCCTCATCAGGGCGGAAGAAGAGTTTGCCGTCGATCTGAGTACCTTTCACTACTCCGAGTCTGTACGCCGCGTCAACGTAACCCGTGTTCTCGCGTTTTATTTTGCCGTCATCTTCGAAAACCGTCTTTCTTTCGCCTATTTCGGGCGCGCCAAGAGATTTCATGACCGTGACGAGGAAGGTTTCTCTTGTGACCGGCTCGTCCGGGCTGAAAAACAATTCTCCGTTGATCCTGGTCGCGGACATGCTTTTGTCGGCAAGCGCGTAAAGCGCCGCGTTATAGCCCCAGTGTTCCTCCATGTCGGTAAGATCGACGTCAACGACCCGCTTTTCCGTTTTGATCGTGAACTCCGCCTCGCTTGAATAATTACCGTATTCATCGAAGACGCGATAACTCACCGAATCGACCCCGGTTTCGCCCTCATACGGAGTATAGCGGAAAGCGCCTGTGGAATTGTCGGAGAGGACCATGATCCCGTGCTCCGGATATTTCGTGATCTCAAAAGTCAGGCTGTCGCCGTCCGGATCGGAACCGGGGAGCGTACCCGCGCAGGTAACGTCCCGCTGTGTCCTTATAAGCGCGGTCGGCACAGAGGTGTCCTCCGGAGAAGTCGCCGGAGCCCGGTTAGCGACGTCTGTCAGCTTAATCACGCATTCCAACGAGTAAGTCCTGTCCGTGGTAAAACGGAATGAAGATACGCTCACGCCCTCTGCTGCGTCAAACCTCAGAAGTCCGAGATTCGAAGCGGAAACGGTCTGCCCGAGCCCGACGGGAGAAGACGACAGGTAAAGCGTTCCGTCTGACACGGGAGGCAGGGAAGTGAATGTCACAGTGGACGGCTCGATCCCCACAGCCGCCGTGAAGTCTTCTTTAGAGAACTTCACCTCCGTGTGCTTAAGCCCGCTTTTCGTCATGCCTGTTTTCGCGGCGATGACCCCGATCCCGGGGCTTAATTCATTTTCTGCCGCCGCGGCGGATAACGACGCCGTAACGAGGAGCAGCGTGATAACGATAATTGATACGATCCTTTTCATTTCTTTCAGTCCCGCGTGAATTTTTATTCACACGTTTTTCCTTTCTTTGTTTCCTGTTTGGATTATTTACCGCCTCTGTTGTTTTTATACATAAAACCATGACAGGAAAGCCGCGATTTTTTTGCGAATTAATATTGAAAGACACAAGTCAAAGTGATAAAATATATAAAAATACAGACTGTGACCATATATTGAGCGCCGAACAACGCAGATTGCCGGGGTTTTTGCTCCGGGGCCACAGTTCCGGAAAGAAAGGAACGGTCACAAAAAAATGCTTGATATCAGGATCGAAAGAACAGCAACTCCCAAGGAAAAACCGGATACCTCAAAACTCGGATTCGGCAAACACTTCACGGATCACATGTTCGTGATGGATTACTCCACCGAGAAGGGATGGCACGACCCGAGGATCGTACCTTACGGCCCCATCTCTCTCGAGCCCTCCGCCATGGTGTTCCACTATGCGCAGGAGCTTTTCGAAGGTATGAAGGCGTACAGAAGAGCCGACGGCAAAATCCAGCTTTTCAGACCCATGAAGAACATAGAGAGGATGAACGCCACCTGCGACAGACTCTGCGTTCCGAGGATCCCGTCCGAGGATACTCTCCAGGCGATCCGCGCCGTTGTGGACGCCGACAGGGACTGGGTCCCCTCCGCAGACGGAACTTCTCTTTATATCCGTCCGTTCATCATCGCCACCGACGAATCGCTCGGAGTCCATCCGTCACATACGTATAAATTCATAATTATCCTTTGCCCGGTCGGCTCCTACTACGCCGCGGGGATCAATCCCGTAAAGATCTGCGTCGAGAGAGACTACGTACGCTGCGTCAAGGGCGGTACGGGCCGCGCCAAGGCGGGCGGGAACTACGCCGCGTCCCTTATCGGACAGCAGAAGGCGGAGCAGCTCGGTTATGCCCAGGTGCTCTGGCTCGACGGTATCCACAGGAAGTATATCGACGAGGTCGGCGCCATGAACGTTTTCTTCGTCATCGACGGCGTCGTTGTGACTCCTTCCCTTGAGGACGGAAACATTCTTCCCGGCGTTACAAGGGATTCCTGCATCCAGCTTCTGAAGAAGTGGGGCGTTCCCGTGGAGGAGCGTCATGTTTCCATCGACGAGGTCATCGACGCGCATAAAAACGGCAGACTCAACGAGGCGTTCGGCACCGGCACCGCCGCGGTCATTTCCCCGGTGGGCGAGTTGTTCGACAACGGCAACAAGATGATCATCAACAATATGGAGATTGGTCCCATCTCCCACAGGCTCTACGACGCCATAACCGGCATCCAGTGGGGTAAGATCCCTGACGATATGAACTGGACAGTCGAGGTATGACGGAAGGGAAATATCCCGCCTCGGGATGTTTTCGAGTGGAGAGAGAAGAGAGAAAAGAGAAGAGAATCGGTAAAAACGCAAACGGCGCGCCGTTTGCGTTTTTTTCATTGACAAAGCGGGAGCATGATGTTATGATAATTGCGAAATCATGTTTCTGCTAAGGAGACTGAGAAAATGAAGAGATTATTGTCACTGATCATTGCCTTTTTGATGGCTTTCGGAGCCGTTATCACAACGAACGCCGACGGCTCGCCCTTTACTGACGTGAAGGAAAAAAGGTGGAGCTATAAATCCATCGTTTACGCGGTGGATCACGGTTACATGAACGGCGTCGGCGGCGGGAAATTCGACCCCGCGGGCACCATGACCCGGGGAATGGTCGTCACCGTCCTCTATCGCATGGCGGGCTCGCCGGAGGTGGAGTTCAAAGCCGATTTTACCGACGTCAAGGAAGGGAAGTACTACTCAAACGCCGTCATATGGGCAAAAAATAACAATATAGTCAACGGTCTGACGGAGACGACCTTCGGTCCATCCGGCAAGATCACGAGAGAACAGCTCGCCACCATGCTGAACCGTTTCGCCGAGTTCGAGGGGAAAGAGTTCCGTCCTGTCGGGAACCTGAACAAGTTTCCGGACGCGGACAAG
>CACXCL010000272.1 GCA_902766115.1 uncultured Ruminococcus sp. | reverse complement strand
GGCGGCAGTTTTTTTCTTCAATTACGGACCGGCTTAATATCTGCCCATCTCGTCAAAGTGAATGTCCGGGAAATCCGTTCCCTCAAGAATGCTGTAGTCGCCCGAAGTCGGGTCGGCGAAGAGGGGATTTTCGTTCGGAAGGACGTACCTGTTGTTTTCAAAGTGCGCGTAGATCTGCTCGTACTTTCTTGACGTCCGGAAATAATCGGTATGATCCGTCACCGCGACGTTTCCGTTGATGTACGTGACCTGATTGAGGGCGAAATACGGGTCGTCGATTCTGTTGTAGTCGAAGTGGATATTCAGCATATCCGGCCACCGTTCCTCGATGACTTTTCTGTATTCGGGGTCTTTGCAGTTGTTAAAGAACTCGAACCAGGTCCTCTCGCCGTAATGGATGCCCCAGCATCCCTGAGCGCGAGCCGCCTCCGGCGAGCCGGCGTCCTCGATCTCCAGGCGGGAGCTGGTTCCCCAGCCGCAGGGCGCAGCGAAAATCAGCACGTTGTCTCTGAACACGTTGTCACGCCCGAGAGAGAACATGGCGGCATAGCTGCCGGTATCGTAGAACAGATTGGAGTATATCTCGAATCCGCTGCTGAACTCGTCGAGGTACAGACCGTACTGCCCCGCGCCCGCGCTGGGAACGTATCCGAAATAATTGTACCGCACCACCAGATCCCGCGCGTCTGCGATCCAGTCGGTGTAGATCACGCCGCCGTCGTTGGAGTCACACATTGCGGAATCGAAATCGTTGTATTCCACCAGGAGATCCGACGAATGAGTGAAGGAAACGGCGCCTCGCTTGCAGTTTTCGAAGCGGTTGTGCGTCACCTCAACGTCCGTGCATTTATAGAAGTGGATCCCGTTCCAGGTGTCGTAAAGGATGTTCGTGGTCTTGACCAGGTTGTTGTCGAAAATCACCCCGGTGCTCTTCTCGAACTTGTCCGGCCCGGTGTTGTTCCCGTCGACGTACAGGGCATGGCCGTAGGCGTTTGCAAAGGTGCATTCTCTCACGGTGAGCTCCATCGGGCGCTCCATGGAATTGTCGCTGAAATACACACCTTCGACGGCGGAGGTGCCGTTGAACTCGCAGCGGTCAAGGGTCACGCCGTGGCTCATCGTCGCAGTGATAAACCGTCCGGTGGCGTTCCTGAACGTCAGTCCGCGGAACGTAACGTCGTCCGTGTGATCCATGGTCACCATGGTCCCGGGACCGGGGACGAAGTAATTCCCCGAGGGATCGAAGACGTACATGGTCTTCGTCGTCGGATCGATCCAGTATTCGCCCTCGTGATCCAGCTCGTACGGCACGTTCGTGATACACATATCAATGCCGGTCCCGTTGACGCCCGCCCAGCCGGGTCTCATGCGGCCGCCTTCGGCCTCCTGCCAGTTGGCGATCTGAAGGATCCGGGTCCCGGCGTCGTAGCTCGCCACCTTGAACGTATCCTTGCGGTAACCGCGCCAGATATGGCCCCAGATCTCCATGGTCCCGAATTGACGGTCATCGTATTTTCTGAGCCGGTTGTGGATCAGGGGAAGAGTGATCTCAAGGGACGTATCGTCGTGGGTCACGGCACATTCGGGAAGGTTGTCGGTGTCGTCGTCATACTTGTTGGGGAACCGGGCCTTGTTGCACAGGCCGCGCTCGTAAAACACCAGAATTTCGTCGTCGGTGAGACCCATAGCGTAAAGAGGCGAGACGTCGACCTTTTTGATACTGTCGGTGTAATTCGCGTTGAACAGTCCTTTTTCGTCTTCGGTAAGGGATTCAAACGAATCCGCTTCAAAGTCCATTCCGTTGCTGAACGTGACGTCCCCGTCTCCGTACTTGCAGTAGACGATCTTCTGCTCAGGCGTTCCGGAATCCTCGGCGGTGAGGCTGAGGGACAGCGGTCCGTAGTCGCCCGCTTTGAAAGCAACGATAATATCGCCGGTTTTTGATCCCTTTATCCCCCGGGCAAGCTCCGCCGCGCGGCCGAAGGTCGCCACCGGCGCGTCGAATGTGCCGGGATTCTCGTCGCTGCCGTCGGTGGCGACGTACACGTCCGCACCTTCGACGAGCGGGTACTCTTTCTCCGTGTAACGGTCCTTCAGGTCGGGCTCGTTATACTGAAGAGGTTTTACCGCAAAAGCGTCGTCGAATCTCATCAGGATCGCGGCGAACTGCTCACGCGTGGCGTTGCCGCGGGGATCGAGAAGATCCGCATCGCCTGTTTTGACGCCGGAGATAAGGCCCTTCCCCGTCGCCCAGGAAAGCGCGTCCTTCGCGTAGCTGTGCGCCTTGTCCGCGTCGGGGAATCTCGCCAGATCGCCGTCGGACGACACGTCGTAACCCTTGAAACCGGCGTAACGGCAGAGCATCGTCGCAAGCTGCTCTCTCGTGATCTTCCCGTTCGGGTCGAACACGTCTTCCGAAACGCCGTTGACGATACCGTTGTTCTTCGCCCATATGACGGCTTTCGAGTAGTATTTCCCGTCTTTCACGTCGGTGAAATCGTTCGTAAACGATACCTCCGGAGAGTTTTCCATGCGCCACAGAACGGTGACCACCATTCCGCGGGTCACGGGACCGGCAGGATCGAATTTCCCCCCGCCGATGCCGTTCATAACGCCCTTTTCATATACGTAAATAATGGCGTCGTAACTCCAGCGCGTCTCTTTCACGTCGGAGAATTGCGACCCGTCGGCGTGAGCGATCGCGACCGCACCGGTGAGCATCAGAGCCGCCAGAATCATGCAAATCAGTTTTTTCATTTCAAAAATTCCTCCGGAAAGAGTATTATCATCCTAAATGATACCATCCCCCGCTCTCCTTGTCAATGAAAAAAACGCAAACGGCGGAAAATGTATCAAAAAGGATCATTCGTATCACCATTCGTGTCCCCTCATCCGGGTCCTGCGGACCCACCT
>CACXCL010000271.1 GCA_902766115.1 uncultured Ruminococcus sp. | reverse complement strand
CGTTCATCTGGCATACCACGGAGGATCCCGCGGTACCCCAGGAGAACGCGCTGATGATGGCGTCTGCTCTTGCGGCGAAGAAGAGACCGTACGAGCTGCACGTTTTCATGAAGGGTGGTCACGGAACGGGTCTCGCGACGGACGAGCCGGGCAACAACACGTGGAGCGACCTTGCCGCGATCTGGCTTCAGAAGCTGGGATTCTGAGACGGCGCGGTCCGGCCGCGGAATACGGAATAATCGGGCAGCGGGCGCGGGACGTTTCGCTGCCCTTTCCGGATAAAACGGAGGTTTATATGTCAAAGACCGTTGAGATCCTCGCCGTGGGGACGGAGCTCCTGCTGGGCGAGATCGTGAACACCGACGCGGCGGCAGTCGCCGCGGAGCTTGCCCGGCTGGGTTACGCGTCCTACCGCCAGACGGTGGTGGGCGACAATCCGGATAGGATCCGGGAGGCGGTCCGCGAGGCGCTCCGCCGGTCGGACGTGCTTATCACCACGGGCGGCCTCGGGCCCACCTGCGACGACGTGACGAAGGACGCGGTGGCGGAGTTTTTCGGCGTGCCGCTGGAGGAGGATCCCGTTGTGAGGGCGGACATCGAATCGCGTCTCGGCGGCCGGGGAGTCAGGGTGACGGAGAACAACTTCCGCCAGGCGCTGGTGCCCCGGGGAGCCGTCGTATTCCGCAACAGCCGCGGCACGGCGCCGGGGCTGGCGCTCCGCGGGGAGTCCGGCGAGGCGGCGGGGAAGACGGCGATCCTTCTGCCGGGACCTCCGTCGGAGCTTGAGCCCATGCTTTACGAACAGGTGTCGCCATATCTCGCCGGATTGTCAGGCGAGGCGATCGTGAGCCTCAACCTCCATCTTTACGGGATCTGGGAGAGCACGGCGGAGGACATCCTGCGCCCCCTCATGGAGACGGGAGTAAATCCCACGGTGGCTCCCTACGCCTGCGAAAACGGGGTGCGTATCAGGATCACCGCCCGGGGCGCGGACGAGGCGGAATGCCGCCGGATGTGCCGGGAGACTGCGGAGGCGGTGCGCTCCACCGAGGCGGGGAAATATATTTTCGCGGAGACGGAGGGCGCCGGCGCCGCCGATCAGGTGACGCCGTACGTGTCGCGCCTTCTGCGGGAACGGGGGCTGACTCTCGGCACGGCGGAGAGCTGTACCGCGGGGATGATCGCCTCCCGGGTGGCGGATCTGCCCGGGTCGTCGGACATACTTCTCGGGGGGATCGTTTCCTACGCCAACGGGGTGAAGACCGGCGTGCTGGGAGTTGATCCCGCGGTGATAGAAAAATACGGCGCGGTGTCGGAGCAGTGCGCCGCTCAGATGGCGGAGGGCGCCCGCCGCGTGCTTGGGTGCGACGTGGCGGTGTCCGTGACCGGGATCGCCGGTCCCGGCGGCGGCACGGCGGAAAAGCCCGTGGGGACCGTGTGCTTCGGGATAAGCGACAAAAACGGAACGGAGACGAAAACCGTTCGCTTCGGGGAAAGATCCGGCAGAGACAAGATCCGCCGCCGCACCGTCGCCGAGGCGCTGATGTACGTGGCGCAAAGGATCGCCGACCGGACGGACGGGTAAAGGGCAACTCCCTCCCGCGCGACGGGGCGCGCCGCGCGCGAAAAAAGAGACGCTTCCGACAGCCGTGTCGGAAGCGTCCGTTTTGTTTAGGTTCGGTTTTGCCTGCGGGATGTCCCGTCTTATTCGACGATCAGAGTCAGGTGCGCGCCTGCGGAGTAGGTCCTGCCGGTCGCCTCGTCGGTGAAGAGGAAGCACACCCACAGATTTCCCTCATCGTCCTGCTTGCAGAAGAATTTGTAGGCGTCGGTGTCCGCGAGGGACGTCGCCTGGCGGAAGTATCTCTCGTAGTACTCGGGATTTGCGTTCTCACCGGAGACTTTGAACTCCGTTTCTTCATATTCTTCGAAGGCGCGCCTTGCCGCCTTCATTTCATCCGGAACGTCGTCCCAGCAGAACGACAGAACACCGGTGCTGACGGCTCCCGTGTAGTTGGCGTAAAGGTGCTTGCTGACCGCAAGGTCGAATTCCGCGGAGCAGGTCTCCTCACCTTCGGTGAACTTCACGGTCACGGGACCGCCTGTGGTATTGCCGTTGCCCTCGTTGGAGTAGCTTTCCTTGATGTCGTCAAAACCTTCGGTGATCTCGGCGTCGCAGCCGAAGGTCCCGGAAAGAAGCGCGTTCAGGTTTTCCTCGGTGAACGTGGAAGACGGACCGAACATGAAGTAGATGTTGCTGTGGGCGGCACACATCAGGTCGTTGATCCTGTCCTCGATCCTCTCCTCGAAGGAAATCGGGGCCGTGGTGAGATACCTCATGAGTATCGTCGCCACCTGAGCTCTCGTGGCGTTGCCCTTGGGGTCGAGGAGAGTTTCTTTTCCGGCCTTGGTTCCGGTGATGAGGCCCTCGCCCACGGCCCAGGTCATGGCGTCCTTGGCGTATTTCGCCACTTTGGAGCCGTCGGGGAAGGTGTTGAGATTCGCCTTGGCGGAGGTATCGCGG
>CACXCL010000270.1 GCA_902766115.1 uncultured Ruminococcus sp. | reverse complement strand
GGCATAGCGAAAAAGAATACCGCCGGGCGGGTTCACCGTCCGGCGGTCGTCGTTTTATTTGCTGAATTTCGGTTTATAATCCTTTTCCTCTTTTTTCTTCCGGTTGAAGACGGCGCGCAGCCCGAACACGGCGCCCATTATGACGGCGTAGGCGGCGGTGAAGAGCATTATCAGGATCGCCGTGCCGTTGTCGGTCTTCGGATAGCTTTTCCACGCGATGAACAGAAGGATGAACGCGGCGAGGATGATCCCGTAATGGATCACGATCCTCACGGCGAGATTCATCAGATCGGTGAACAGCAGCGCCGACGCCGCCCCGACGATCATCGAGAATAAGAGAAGCCCCAGCATTCTCGGAGTGGTCACGTAGTCCGTATTGTTCATGAAATGCGAAATGACATAGATCAGCGCCGTCAGCGCAGTGAACGTGACGCAGCCCCACGTCACGGTCCTCTTTATGAACAGGAGCGTTTTTTTCAGCATAGGGAAAGCCTCCGTTTCGTCTTTTCCGGTATTTTGCGTCCGGAACGATACTATTCTACCACCGATCGGATCATTTTTCAACACCGGAGGGCGACGAATTATTGCAACCGGGCGTTTTTTGTGTTAAAATAACGTTGAAAAGTTGTGTAAATAAAGAAAGGCTTTGATATGGAATACGTTTTTTCCGATAAATTGAGCGGCATGAAGCCCTCCGCCATAAGGGAGATATTCAAATCTCTCTCCGATCCGTCCATCATCAGCTTTGCCGCGGGAAATCCGTCCCCTCTGTCATTTCCCACAGAGGCAATACTGAAAATCGCCGGCGAGATTTTCACCGAAGAGCCGGTAAGAGCGCTCCAGTACAGCGTTACAGAGGGCTACGGACCTCTCCGCGAGGACGTCAAAAAGAGGCTCGCCGATAAATTCGGCATCGACCGTGAGGGCGACGAGACCATAATCACCGCCGGCGGCCAGCAGGGGATCGAGCTCGCCTGCAAGGTCCTCTGCAACGAGGGCGACGCGGTCATCTGCGAGGAGCCCACCTTTATAGGCGCGCTCAACGCGTTCCGGTCCAACGGCGCAAAGCCCGTGGGGGTGCCTCTCGGCGACGACGGCGTGGACACGGAGGCGCTTGAAAACGCCGTAAAGAACACGCCCCGCGCGAAAATGATCTATCTCATCCCCACGTTCCACAATCCAGCCGGTATCACGTCTACTCTCGAAAACAGGCGGCGCGTGCTGGAGATCGCTCTCAAATACAACATCCCCGTGTTCGAGGACAACCCGTACGGAGAACTGAGATTCGCCGGAGAAGACGTGAGGACGATCAAATCCATGGACCGGGACGGCATCGTCATCTACTGCTCCACCTTCTCGAAGATCCTGTCCGCCGGCATGCGCGTGGGCTACGTCACCGCTCCCGCGGATATAATCCAGAAGATGGTCATCGCAAAGCAGGTGGAGGACGTCCATACCAACATATTCTTCCAGATGCTCTGCCACAGATTCATCGACGAATACGATCTCGACGCCCATATTGCGGGGATACGTAAGCTGTACGGGCAGAAATGCTCGCTGATGCTGTTGGAGCTCGGCAAAAACCTCGCCTCCGACGTGAAGTTCACCCGTCCCGAGGGAGGGCTGTTCATCTGGTGCACCCTGCCGGCGCGCATAAGCCAGCCCGACTTTGTGAAGGAGGCGCTGAACCGCAAGGTGGCGGTGGTGCCGGGTTCCACGTTCTGCTGCGACGAGAGCGCCGTCTCCGATTCTTTCCGTCTCAACTATTCCACCCCTTCCGACGAGGATATAGTCCGGGGCGTCTCGGTGCTCGGCGAGATCACGAAAGAGGGGATCGCATGAACATCTGGCACGATATCGCTCCCGGGGAGATCGCTCCGGGGTCGTTTTCGGCGGTGATCGAGATATCAAAGGGCAGCAAGATGAAATATGAGCTCGACAAGGCGACGGGTCTGATGCGCCTTGACCGGATCCTCTACACTTCTACCCATTATCCGGCGAATTACGGTTTTATCCCTCTGACCTACGCCGACGACAACGATCCGCTGGACGTGCTCGTTATTTGCTCGGAGGCCATAAATCCCATGACGCTGGTGAAGGTCTATCCTATCGGCGTTCTTACAATGACCGATTCCGGCGCGCTGGACGAGAAGATCATCGCCATCCCGTTCGCCGACCCGAACTATAATATGTTCAGATCGGTGTTCGATCTGCCTTCTCACGTTTTCGACGAGATCCGCCACTTTTTCGAAGTCTACAAGCAGCTTGAGAACAAGGAGACCGTGGTGAACGAGCTTCAGGGCAGGGAGGTCGCCGAAAAGATCATAGAAACGTATATCGAAAATTATAAAACACATTTCGGCAAGAAATGAGACCGGAGATGTAAAGTGTTTATTGATAAGATCAAAATTTACGTAAAAGCGGGCGACGGAGGAAACGGAGCGGTATCCTTCCGCAGGGAAAAGTACGTCGCTAAGGGAGGCCCCGACGGCGGAGACGGAGGCAACGGCGGAAACATCGTCTTTCGTATCGACGAGGGCTCCAACACTCTGCTTGCGTTTCGCTACAAGCGAAAATTCGTCGCCGAAAACGGCGGCGACGGCGCGGGGTCCAAATTTCACGGGAAGAACGGGGAAGATGTGATAATTTCAGTCCCTCGCGGGACCCTTATCCGCGAGTCGGACAGCGGAAGAATAATAATCGATATGAGCGACGTCGACGAGTACACCGTCTGCCGCGGCGGTCGCGGCGGATGGGGGAACAAGCACTTCGCCACCCCGACGAGACAGATACCCCGGTTTGCAAAATCCGGTCTCCCCGGGGAAGAGAGGGAAATCACCCTTGAACTGAAAATGATAGCGGACGTGGGTCTCACAGGTCTTCCGTCAGCCGGAAAATCGTCTCTCCTCGCCGCCATGTCCGCCGCAAGGCCGAAGATCGCGGAGTACCATTTCACAACTCTCGAACCTTCTCTCGGCGTTGTGAACACCGGCGGTGAGTCGGGATTTGTGATGGCTGATATTCCTGGGCTCATTGAAGGAGCCGCCGAGGGAGTCGGTCTCGGACACGATTTCCTCCGCCATATCGAAAGGTGCCGCATGCTGGTCCAGGTGGTCGACGTGTCCGGCTCCGAGGGAAGGTCCCCCGCAGACGATCTTCGCGTGATCTCGGACGAGCTCATGAGGTTTTCTCCCGAACTCGCCGCCCGCCCGCGAATCATTGCCGCGAACAAGGCGGATCTTCTGGCGTCCGGCACGGACGAGTTTCCCGAGATCCCGTCAGTGTATGAGGGAGCCGCGGAGCTTGAAAAGGAAGCCGCAAAAAACGGGTACCCCGTGATCTATATTTCCGCGGCTCAAAAAATGAACCTGGACGTTCTGAAAAACGAGATCGCCCGGATGCTGGCGTCTCTTCCGCCGGTCCTGACTTATGAGAGCGAGATACCGGACGAGAACGTGTCCGACGAATCCTGCGCCCCCGAAGACGTAACGATCCGCCGCGGCGACGACGGTTCGTTCATCTGCGAGGGAGACTGGCTGAAACTCCTTGTGGGCAGAGTGAATTTCGACGACCGTGAATCGCTTATGTATTTCGAAAAATCGCTCAGCAAAGCCGGTATCATCGACAAACTGAGAGCGCGCGGCTGTTCGGAGGGAGATACCGTGTCCATGTACGGGATCGAATTTGATTTCATCGACTGATATGAACGACGAAAGACGTACCGCGACGGCGGAGGTTACCCGGATCTGCCGCGTATTTGAGGAACTCGGGGTGACGTTGCCGGAGATGGTGTCTGTTTCGTGTACCTGCCGCGACGGCGTCTGCTTCAAAGACTACGGCAAAATGCCGGAGGAGGTCGGCTTCTTCGGCTCAAGACGCGCGCTTCCGGAGGGGCTTCATAAATTTCTGCCCTCAAGGATCGAAGGGGTAACGTCGGTTATCGTGATCAATACGACCGCTGAATCCGGCGATTTCTCTTCAAAATGGAGAAGGACGCTCAAGAGGGAGGCTGACTCCGACCCGTTCACTATCGGGGATCCCGTGGCGGCGATGATCAGCGACCTCTCCTGCAACGGCTTCTGTTCCGTCGGTGGCGAGTGCTTCTGCGGCGTCGGCGCAGATCTCCGCGAGGCATACGACATGATGCTGCGCGCTCTTGAGGGGATCATCTGCAGGGGAAAGACTCCCCGACTGAAAGTGATCCGGACTCTTCCCGAACTTCCGGCGGAAGGGATCCTCGGGACCCCGGAGTCAAGCTCGCTTATTTATCGCGAACGCGCCATGAGATCGGGCGGTCACAGATACCGTAAACTGAAAAGAGATGACATATCGTTTGAAGAAGAGGACGGATTATGAAGGATTTTTTGATCGGCTACTGCCGTGAGTTCGGTTTTCCCGAAGAGGACGAGAGGATTCTCTGCGATCTTTATGACAGGATCTTCGCCGCCCCGGAGCTTAAAAAGCAGTTCACTGTAACGCTCAACACCTTGTCAGGAGAGGAGGATTACGACAGGTATCACCACTCGAAGATGCTTCCGCCCATCGCCGAAAAACTCGGCGTACATGTTTACACGGTCTATCTTCTTTTCTATATAGTCGCGGGGAAGTCTCTGCGTGAGCGTTACCTTAAGCTCGGCCTTCCCGAACAGATTTATCACGACTCAATAGCCGACGTTTACTATAAATACCGTCAATGCAAGATAGTATACGGTATCCCGGGCCT
>CACXCL010000269.1 GCA_902766115.1 uncultured Ruminococcus sp. | reverse complement strand
TTTTAAAAAAGCTTTTGAGGGGGTGTGGGGGGACTTTTCTCGAAAAGTCCCCCCGCGTATCATCAATACATTCCGCCCATGCCGCCGCCCATGCCGGGAGCGCCCTGGGGTGCCGGAGGTTCGGGCTTGTCGGCTACGAGAGCCTCGGTGGTCAGAATGGACGAAGCCACGGACGCCGCGTTCTGCAGCGCGGATCTCGTCACCTTGGTCGGGTCGACGATACCGGCGTCGAGCATATCGACATACTCTTCCTTGTACGCGTCGAAACCGTACGCCTTCTTGCCGCTTGCCATGATCTTGTCGACGATGACGGAGCCTTCGAAGCCCGCGTTTTCCGCGATCTGACGGACGGGAGCCTCAAGCGCGCGGAGAACGATCTCCACGCCGGTCTTCTCGTCGCCGGAAACGGTGTCGCAGACGGCCTTCACGTCGTTGATGACGTTCAGATACGCCACGCCGCCGCCGGGGACGATGCCCTCTTCCACGGCCGCGCGAGTCGCGTTGAGCGCGTCCTCGATACGGAGCTTCTTTTCCTTCATTTCGGTCTCGGTAGCCGCGCCCACCTTGATGACCGCCACGCCGCCGGACAGTTTAGCAAGACGCTCCTGGAGCTTCTCACGGTCGAAATCGGAAGTGGTGGTCTCAATGGCGGTCTTGATCTGACCGACGCGCGCCTTGATCTCCTCGGAGTCGCCGGCGCCGTCCACGATGATGGTGTTGTCCTTGTCCACCTTGACCTGTCTTGCACGGCCAAGCTGGCTGATATCGGCTTCCTTCAGGTCGAGACCCAGTTCGTCGCAGATCACCTGACCGCCGGTCAGGATCGCGATGTCGCGGAGCATTTCTTTTCTTCTGTCGCCGAATCCGGGCGCCTTTACCGCCACGCAGACGAACGTGCCGCGCAGCTTGTTCAGCACCAGGGTCGTGAGGGCCTCGCCCTCCACGTCCTCGGCGATGATGAGCAGCTTCTTGCCCGCCTGGACGACCTTCTCCAGCAGAGGCAGGATCTCCTGCACGTTGGAGATCTTCTTGTCCGTGATGAGGATAAGCGGATCGTCAAGGACGGCTTCCATTTTGTCGGTGTCCGTCGCCATGTAGGGAGACAGATAGCCGCGGTCGAACTGCATTCCTTCGACGACCTCGCTGTAGGTCTCGGCGGATTTGGACTCCTCCACGGTGATAACGCCGTCGGAGGTTACTTTTTCCATGGCGTCCGCGATGAGCTGACCGATGACCTCGTCGCCGGCGGAGATGGTGCCGACTCTCGCGATGTCCTCGGTGCCGTTCACCGGCTTCGAGTTCGCGGCGAGACCGCTTACCGCGCGGTCAACAGCCTTCTGGATGCCCTTGCGCAGGACCATCGGGTTGGCGCCCGCCGCCACGTTCTTCATGCCCTCGTGAACGAAGGTCTGCGCCAGCAGGGTGGCGGTGGTGGTACCGTCGCCGGCTGCGTCGTTGGTCTTGGTGGCGACTTCCTTCAGAAGCTGTGCGCCCATGTTCTCGGACGCGTCTTCGAGTTCTATCTCCTTGGCTATGGTAACGCCGTCGTTGGTGATCAGCGGCGAGCCGTATTTCTTGTCCAGGACCACGTTCCTGCCCTTGGGGCCCAGAGTGATCTTGACCGTGTTCGCAAGCTTGTCAACGCCCGCGATGAGCGCGTTCCTTGCTTCTGTTCCGTAAAGTAAATCCTTTGCCATATTTCAGCACTCCTTCCTATGATACCCGCCGTCTTACTCGACGACGGCGAGAATGTCGCTCTGTCTTACGATGCTGTATTCCTCTCCGTCGCACTTAACTTCCGTGCCGGAATACTTGCTCGTGATAACCTTGTCGCCGACCTTGACGGTCATCTTGACCTCTTTTCCGTCGACCAGTCCGCCGGGGCCTACCGCCACGACTTCCATGACCTGCGGTTTCTCTTTCGCCGCGCCGGGGAGAACGATCCCCGCCTTGGTCGTCTCTTCCGCTTCGGTGGCCTTGACCACGACTCTGTCGGCTAATGGTTTGATCGTCATAATATATGACCTCCTTCAATGCGTCGTTCAACGCGATTTTTAGATTTTTTAGCACTCGCTATGTGCGAGTGCCAACCTTTCATGCTATATTGTAGCCTCATCGGGGGAAAAAATCAAGTACTTTTTTGAACATTTACATTATTTTAACAAAAATTTTTTTAAAATCCCGGTTTTTTCTCTTTTCTTTTGTACTTTCGGCGTTCCGGGGCATCCCCGGATCATTTTTCCTGCCTTTTTCCCGCCTCTTGCAGACGCGGGACGGCGCAAACGGACCCCGGCGGAGAAAAAATCCGCCGGGGTCCGTTTTTTTGCTTATCACGTGTCGGGAGTGCTAAAAGTCTTCTTCCCCGTCGGAGTCGGAGACCTCGCCGAGCCGTTCCGTAAAGGAATGGACCTCGCCGCCGAGCTTGTAGCCGGGCAAGGTGTCCGCGTTCACGTTGTGGATGCTGTTGAACAGGTTGATCTCCACGTCTGGGCAAATCTCCCGGAGGGATTTTATGAGTTTTTTCGTTTCCGCCCTCTTTGAGGATATGCGCGAATCCTCCGCGGTGACGGAGCAGGCGCATCCGAGAAATTCGAGACCGCAGTACGCCGCCCACCTCACTATGTCCTCTTCCTTTATTCTATACAGTGGGCGGATCAGCTCCATCCCCTCGAAGTTGGCGCTGCGGAGCCGGGGGAGCATTCCCTCGATCTGCGAGGACCACAACATTCCCATGAGGGTGGTCTCGATCACGTCCGTCATGTGGTGCCCCAGGGCGATCTTGTTGCACCCCAGCTCCCGGGCGAAGTTATAGAGGTGACCCCGCCTCATCCTGGCGCAGAGGTAGCAGGGAGACTTCTCCTGCCGCGCCGCGACCCGGAACACGTTGGTGGAGAAGATCTTCACCGGGACGCCGAGCTTCTCCGCGTTTTCTTTGAGCCGCGCGAGATTTTCCGGCGAGTACCCCGGATCCATGGAGATGTATTCCACGTCGAAGGGGACGTCGCTGTGCCGGTGGAGCTCCTTCATCAGCACTGCGAGCAATGCCGAGTCCTTTCCGCCGGACATGCAGACCGCGATCCTGTCGCCCTCCGATATGAGGCGGTATTTTTTCAGCGCGGATATGAAAGGTCCCCAGAGCTGCCGCCTGAACTTGCCCGTCGCCGCCGCGGCGGCGTCACGATATTCCATAAGTCAGATACCCCCGAAACTCACAACGGGCGCCGGAGCGCCCGTTGTGTTCCCAATATGCGGAGTTGAGTTGCTTCGTTAACCTGTGATACCGGAACGCTCGATACCCTGAACGATGTACTTCTGACCGAAGAGGTAGAGGATCACCAGAGGGAAGATGATGAGCAGTCCGCAGGTGTTCGTTATCGCCGAACTGTACAGTCCGCCATTCGCCTGGCTCGTCGCCTCCGTCAAGGACGCGGGCGTCTTTATGATGGTGGGCAGCAGGTGATTCTTGGACGTGGTGTAGAACAGACTCGAGTAGAACGTATCTGTCCACTGCCAGCAGAACGCGAACATGAACACCGTGATCATCATCGTCACGGAAAGCGGGATGATGATGGAAAGGAACGTTCTGAAAACGCCCGAGCCGTCCAGATACGCCGACTCTTCCAGCTCGTCCGGGATGCCCTTGAAGAACTGTCTCATCAGGAAGATGAACAGACCGTTCTTGTAGGCGAGTCCCGTGGCGGAGAGCAGCCACAGAGGCCAGTTGGTGTTCAGCAGGTTCAGGGAAGTGTTGCTCGTCAGGCCGATGGTCCCGAGGAATTTCATGATCCCGAACCCCGGCAGTCCCACGTCAAAGTATCTGAACTTCATGAAGAGCGAAAGCTTCAGAGTGGGATGCGGGACGACCATGGTGAATATGACGATGAAGAACAGGATCTTGCTTCCCTTGAACTTGAATTTCGCAAATCCGTACCCTATCATGCAGCATACGAACGTCTGGAGCACGGCGCATACGAACGAGAGCAGGAACGTGTTTGCCATCGCGCTGAAGTATCCGTTCTCCGTTATGATCGCCTTGTAGGTCGACAGAGTCGGATGCTTCGGGATCAGAAGGACGGTCACGTCCGAGAAATCGGACACGCTCATGAACGAGGCGGCGATCTTCGAGAAGAAGGGGAACAGAATGATGTAGGACACACCGAGGAGCAGGAGGAATCTGAACAGATACCACAGCACCTTCTTGAAGGTGTAGGCGTTCAGGAACCTTGCTCTCAGCCGGTCCAGAAGAGGTGTGCGCTCAAAATCAACGCGAATCTTGTTTTTTGATTCTCTTTTGACTTTCGGGCTGTCTGCTTTATTCATTTACCGCACCTCCTCTCAGTCTCTTCTCTGGTAGAAGACTACCGAGCTTACTATACCCGCCGCCGCCGCGATAATGACGATGACCACCAGGAAGTAGAACCACGACATGGCGGACGACAGCACGTTTCCGTTATTGCTCTTGTCGTACACCGTGGCGATATACGTCATTACCTTGTTGCTTGACGACGTGAATGCGTCTATGATCGTGTAGACCACATTGACCAGGATGATCGGGCTTATCATGGGGAAGGTGACCTTCCAGAAGGTCTCCCATCCGCTTGCTCCGTCGATCTGACACGATTCGTAGATCGCCGGGGAGATGGACTGGAGTCCCGCAAGGAAGATCAGCATCTGTACGCCGCAGCGGTTGACGATATCGAAGATACTGTTCACGATACCGACCACCACCGGGACCACCTGGCTTCCGATCATCATGGAGTTCAGCACCCCTTCCAGGTCTGTGATCCTGATGATCCCGTTCTGGACCCCTCCCGTCTCAGCGCCCGTGTCGATGCTTGAGTTCTTCATGACGTCGAGCAGCGCGTTGTTTGTGTCGATCTGCCCGATAAGACCAGTGGTCAGGATGACCGGGATGAAGAATATTGCTCTGAACGCGGCGCGTCCCAGGATCTTCTGGTTCAGAATGATCGCTATGAACATTGAGAACAGAACGATGGCGGGCACGTCGGTTATCAGCTGTTTCAGCCCGTCCGTCAGGACAGTCCTGAACTGCGTGTCGACCATGAATGCGTCGGAGTAGTTCTTGAATCCCACGAACTGGAGCGAATAACCGCCGCCGGTCTTGATGGAGATCTCGTTAAAGCTGAACCTTATGGAGTTGAAAATGACCGGAAGATAGATGAAGAGGAATCCGATTATGAAGGGAAGAACGAAGAGCCATCCGCTTCTCGCCTTCTTTTTGTCAAGAGAGGCGATCTTCTTTCTCTTCTTCGGCGGCGCGGGAGCTTTAACTTTCGGAGCTTTCTTTATTTCAGCGTTCATTTCCGCACCTCCTTATCCTATCTTTGCGAAGCCCATGGCTTCGATCTCGTAAGTTTGTCCCTCGTACTCCACCGTGACGTCGTATGAGTTGTAGTTGAGGATGAACGTCGTTCCGCCTTCGTATTCAACTCTTACGATGGAATCGTCGGGGGTGTTGTACTTGTTAGGATCGACCGCGGGAGCCGGGACCGTTTTGTTCTTGGATGATCCCGGGTCGGGGATCCCGAGTCTCTCGTATCTGCGGCGGCGTTTTTCAGCCTTCTCCGCGTCGATGCGTTCCTGCTCGGCTTGTTCCTCGGCGGCCTTTTCCTCGGCGAGTCTGTCGGCTTCCTTTTCATCCTCGTCGGGCACGCGCTTGCCGGCCAGGAATCCGTGATCGACGATCAGGTCCTCCTGAACGTCCTTCAGCGCCTCGTTGACGATGTCGTAGTACTTGATCACGTCATCCGACCAGATATCGAATGCGACGGAGTAATACTGCCTCCAGTACTCGTTATCCTTCAGTTTGTCCGTGTTCTGGTAGGACAGGGTGAAGTTGATGGTCGCGCCGTTCTCGATGGCGTCGAGTATCGCCCGTCTGATGTCGCCCTCCATGTTCAGCGGAGTTCCGGTGAACACCTTGGAGCCGTGAAGCACCATTCCGACGAAGGGGATCTGTGCGCTTGAGTTGATGTATCCGGAAGATGCGAGGGAGATATCCGTGATCACGTCCGCGTACTTGTACGAATACGCGTTGCCGCCGGAGACCATCACGCTGTCGTATTCTTCTCCGGCCTTTTCAAGCACTTCGGCGGTGACTTCCTTGCTGTCCTCCCTGTGGTACGGATCCTTCTTGTTGAAGTCTGAGTTCAGATCCGATCCGAGCGACGACATTGAGATCGCGCTGTTTCCGAACTTCGAGTAGTTCTTGGTGAACTTGGAGTAGAAGTAGTCGAAGGATTTGGGGGAGATGGCCGTCATGGACATGGTCGGGTTGTATTCCATGGCCTGGGTGGCGGGGTCGTAATCCTTTTTCCTCACGTAGCGGTTGTCGATGGTCCTGACCGCGTGCTTCTTGAGGTTGACTCCGTCGAAGGATTCCTTCTTTTCCATGTATGCGAAGTCAAAGTCGGGGTAGACGCCGATGTTGTTCTTCTCGGCGTATTCGACAAGCTTGTCAAATCCCTTTGATCCGCCCAGCGCGCCGACCCATTTGAGCTTGTACGGCATCGTTGAGATGAGGCCGCCGTTCGCAAAGCCGATGAGCTTGAAATTGACGTTTTCGATCCCCTGTTCCCTGAGGTTGTCGCACATGGCGATGACGTTATCGAACGTGGTGAGAGGAGCGTCGACGTTTATCGGGATCGAGAGGATCCTCCTCACCGTTTCGATGGAGCCGAAGGACTCGATAAACAGCGGGACGTCGCCGTCCGCCTCAAGCTTTGTCAGCGTTCCGTTGTCGTAGAGATAATCGCGGTACGCTTTCGCCATTCCGACGTAGGAGGGTTCGTATCCTTTTTCCTCGCCTTCCTTCTCGTTCAGCATGACGTACTTGATCGTGTAGCTTCCGGTATACCGTCTCTCGGAGGTTACCGTAAACTTGGAGTTTCCGGAGACCGAAATGGAGTCCGAAAGGTCGTAGGTGTCGCTGGGTCGAGGCGTGAAGGTGGCGTACACGTGGTTGTAGCCGTACAGCGTTCCGCCGTGCTCGCTGGAGATCGTCGCCATTGAATCGCCTTCGGTGATAATGGCGAGGAATCCGGAGTCGGGATATATCTTCTCCTCCTCCATGTTGGGATCGACCGGCTTGGAGTAGTTCGTTACCACTCCGAACACCGGCATTCTCAGCACTTCCTCGTTGCCGGTCTTGATCTCGTGGTAGGCGTAGTCGGGTCCGTAGACCTGACCGGATACCAGATAACCGGAGTCCTTGACGTCGCTGAACTTGATGATGGTGCCGGAGCCGTCCGGGTAGAACGTGTAGCCGTCGTAAGCGGAGCTTCCGGCTCCCATGTAGGGCAGGATGCTGACTGTCTTCAGCGGGTAGGCTTCCTCGTCGAAGGAGATACCGTTAGCGGGCAGCCTGACCTGCACTCCGTCCTCCGTCACCGTGTATTCCAGCGCCATGGTGAATCTCGGAGGGGCGGCGTCGGTGTTGACGTAGCCGGTCTCCTCGTTGTCGTACTGGAGCTCCTCGTAGGTGTACTGCGGGCAGAACTCCTTGACGTACTGCTCAAGCTCCTTCAGTCTCGCGGCGGGGATACTTGCGTCGCAGACGTACACCGCCATCCGCTTTACGATGGGGAACGCCGCGATCATGTCCTTGACCGCACGCTCCGAGGTGGCTTTGTCGATGTTTTTCTCTTCAAAGAAGCTGTTGATCTTTTTCAGCGTGAATTCCGCGCCGGGCTTTCCTTCCGCGATCGCCTGGTTCAGGGGATCGAGAATGAACTTCTGGAAGCGTTCGACGCTGATCATACGGGGAACGAGCCTCTGGATCGCGTCCTCGCCGAGGATATACTCCACCCTGATGCCGTTTTTGATGTATTTCAGGTGGATCTGATTTCTCATGGCGGCGTCGGTGAAGGAGTACATCTCGCCTTCCTTCTCCGAGTTCTCTTTGTCAAGGTAGGTAAGCTTGATCTGAGAGAGCAGGTGCTTCTTGATCTCGTTCGTTACCTTGGAATTCTTTGCCGAGATATCATAGGGGTTCGAGAACAGGAATTCTCCGGTGTCGATCTGCTCGATCACGACCTCTCCGGTGTAGTCCTCGTACCAGATACGGTATCCGTCCTGCTCGAAGACCGCTTCCATATCCGCGAGCTTTGCCTCGCGGGTCTCGTAACCTTCTCTCAGGTAGTCCTTTTCGCCTTCGGCGGGCAGATCGCCTTCCTCGCCTTCTTCGTCGGCGTCGGGATTGTCGGCGTCAGGATCGTCGGCGTCGTCCGTGTTGTCGACGGTCTCGGTGGTCTCGGTGATCTCGGTGTCCGCCTGGGTGTCGTCATCGTCTGCCAGGACCGTCGCCGGTATGGCGGAGAAGATGAAGAGGAGAGCGAGGAGGAATGACAGGATCTTATATTTCTTCATTTCTTATCACTCCTTTCCTACAGACGGAATCCGATCTCGGTCGCGATATCTGTCACGAACTTGATGATCTTTGCCATAAGTGTCGTGAACAGCAGGCCGAGGAACATGAGGAACATCATACCGACTATGGTCCCGAGGGACGTCAGGATGCTCTTGAACGGCGAGTAATCGTGGGTGATCATCATTCCGAAGAACACCAGCAGTCCGAGCCAGATGAACGCGATGGTGGAAATGATCTCGATGATGCCCTTTTCATCCGCTACGATGAAGTTGGAGAAGATGGTCAGCGGGATCATGAACAGCGGCAGGGGCGTCAGCGAGTAGCAGCACGCGATGTAGATGTCCTTCATGCTGCCTTCGCCGTCGAACAGGGTGGTGAGACACCAGTTTGCGATCGCCCACAGCGCCAGCGGCAGGATCACCGCCAGGATGGTGCCCACCACGTTCTGGGTGGTCGTGTTGGACTGGTTGATGATATAGCCGGAGCCGATGGTCTTGTAGAAGAACGCGAGCACGGTGACCATCAGGATGATGGTGGCGCTCTTAACGGAGCCGCGCTTCTCGTGCTTCAGATCCCAGAAGCCGTCGAAGGGATGGAATATCACGTGGAACGCGTACAGCAGTTCCTCCTTCAGGCTCCTGCGGCCGATCTTGAGAGCGGCGCGCTTGTTGACCTTTCTCGCGTAGGCGAAGAATCTGAAGAGCCCGACCACGACGGCCGCGATGACGATGGGCAGGATCCAGAAGTATTTCGAAGCCCAGTTCTTTCTGATCTCGGCGTAGGATTTGGAGTAGTTCTCGGTTTCCTTGATCGGCTTGAAGTAGTTGATGGATTCTTCGTACTTGGCGTCGCGGTAGAGCGCCTTACCGATCTGGACGTAGGCGACCTCGTAGTTGTTGTTGCGCTTCAGTATCTCGGTCCAGTCGTCGATGGCGCGGTCGTACAAGCGGTTGTTGTCGTTGGCCAGCGCCTGCATGAGCAGATCGCCGTACTCGGTACGTCTGTAGACCACGAAGCAGTCGTTCTGCTTGTCGAGGAGCAGCATCTTGTCGCCCTGGTAGGCGATGCCGTTCAGCATGGCGATGTTGCCCTCCTGGGTACCGTTGTCGCCGAAGGCGAACAGCAGGTTGCCGTTCTCGTCGTAGGTGAACACCTTGGAGCGCTTCTGGTCGATGATGGACCAGGTCCCCTCGGGTCCCACCGCCACGTCCACGATGGTGGACGCGCCCTTGATCTCCGCCTGGGAATTATCCGAGACCTTGACCTCGCCGGAAGGAGGGAACACGCCGTTTCGTCTCATGACGTCCGCTCCGGAGGAGTTCAGCTTCTTGACCGGCGCGTAGGCGGAATCCTTTGATTTGGCCATGATCACGCTCTGCTGCTGAGCCTCGTCGATGGAGGACGTGGTCACGTAGATGAAGCCGTCCTTGTCGATGGTTATGTTGTTGAGCTCTTTGGAGGTGATCTGAGCCGTCTGAGCTCTCTGCTCCTCGGACTGGAAGGAACGGAGCATCGCCTGGAACAGGCTGACCGTGTCCTTCTGGGCGCCGATGAACCCGTAGAATTCTGAGTTCTCGTTTATGACGATGACGCCCTCGTAGGTGGTCGACGAGATGACGAACAGTCTGCCGAAGTCGTCCACCGCGCAGGCGATGGGCTTGTAGATCGAGCCCTCCTCGAAGACGCCGTCCTCGGGTTTCTCGATGATCTTCTGGTAGTTGCCTTCCGTATCGAACATAACGATACGGTTGTTGTCCGTGTCGCAGACGTAGATCTTTTCCTTGTTGACGAACACGCCCGAGGGACCGGAGAAGGTGTCGGGAACGCCGTATTCGTTCACGAAGGTGTCAATGATGAAATCTTCCTTATAATATTTGTCGAGGACGATGACCCTCGCGTTTGCCGCGTCCACGATGTAGACCTTCTCGTCGGGACCGACGAAGATGTCTCTCGGGTCGTCGAACTCGTCATCAAGTCCGATGTACGCCGAGTCCACCACCACGTCCGGCACGTAGGCGTCCGGCGAGAGGAGGATCGTTCCGTCACTGGTGTAGGTGTAGGTGGAGTACGGAGCCGCTGCCGCGACTGCCGGCAGGACCGTCAGCAATACGAGGATCAGGAGGAAAATCCCTGTTATTTTTTTCATTTTTATCCTCCTTAATCCTTCATGCCGCTGGAGCCCATCGTCTCGATGACGTTGCTTTGGGAGACGATGAACACTATGATCGGCACGATCGCCATCAGGAGCGTGGACGCCGCCGAGATGCCCTGTCGGGCGATACCGCCCGCCGCTATCTGGCCGATACCGGTGTTCAGGGATTTGAGCTGCTCGCTGTAGATGGCGGAGCTGCCTCCCGCCGTCCACATGTCCTTGAAGGCGTAAATGATAAGCGTAAGCCACGCGGGCTTGACCATGGGCATCGCGATGGACCAGAAGATCCGGAATTCCTTTGCGCCGTCGAGTCTGGCTGACTCAAGCATTTCCTGAGAGACGTTGGTCTCCATGAACTGCTTCATGAGGTAGAGCCCCAGCGACGACTGGAACGCGGGCACGATGACCGCAAGGTATGTGTCGACCCACCCGAGATATCTCATGATGACGAAGGTGATCGTACCCGCCACCGCTGGAGAGAACATCAGGGATTTCTGGATCAACTGGAACATGACCTTTCTTCCGGGGAGTTCCATCTTCGCCAGCACGTAGGCGGCGAGGGACGCCAGGACAAGCTGCCCGAAGGTGCCCGCCACGGAGGTGAACACCGTGTTGAACAGGTATCTTGAGAGCGGGACCCAGGAGGTGCTCATCAGGAAGAACAGGTCGCGGAAGTTGTTGAGCGTGGGGTGGACGACGAAAAACCGGGGCGGGAAGACGAAGAATTCGTCAAGGGGTTTCAGCGACTGCATCACCATGTAGATGAGAGGCAGTACCATGATCGCGCCCATGAGGGCGAGGACGATGGTGATACCGATGTCGCCGCCGCGGGATCTGTTGAGTACGACGGTGTGCCGTCTTGTTCTGATTTTTTTCATGACTGGCCCACCTTTGAAATGATCCTGGTGATAATCAGGTTAGTACCGAACATTATGAGGAACATTACGAACGTCAGCGCCGAGCTGTAGCCGACCTCCCATCTCACCGAGCCGTATTCCGAAATGTGGTGGGACAGGGTGTAGCCTATGTAGTCCGTCGGCGGGTTGCCCGCCAGGTTTGTGACGATGCCTCCGAAGCCGAAGGATCCGGTGATCGCCATGACCGCACCGAACATGAGCTGAGGCTTCATGTTCGGGAGGGTGACGTACCACGCCTCCTGCCATCTGTTCTTGATCCCGTCGATGGCCGCCGCCTCGTACTGGCTCCTGTCGATGCCCTGGAGACCGGCGATGAACGCCAGGAACGAGGTGCCGAGGGAGGTCCACAGTGCGACGATGACGCACAGAGGCAGGATCCACTTGGGATTGGTGAAGAACAGGATCGGCGACTGGACGACCCCCATTTTCAGCAGCCAGGCGTTGACCCAGCCGTAGGAGTCGCTGGAGAACAGCGTCCTCCAGATGAGGTATACGTCGCCGCCGATAGCCGGCGCGTAGAAGATGACGGTGACGAACGCCCTGACTCTCGGGTTAAGGTCGTTGATGAACCATGCGACCACGAACGAGAGCAGGTACGACGCGGGGCCGGTGACCACCGCGAAGAAGAGGGTGTACTTCAGCGCCGTCATGAACAGCTCGTCGTCCAGGAACATGGTGATGTAGTTCCTCATGCCGACGAAGTGCGGCCACTGGAGCATGTTGAAGTCCGTAAAGCCTATGATGAGCGACAGAAGGACGGGAAGGAA
>CACXCL010000268.1 GCA_902766115.1 uncultured Ruminococcus sp. | reverse complement strand
GCGATAAGCTCCTCGTACTCGGTAGTTTCGGCGTTTTCGTTGAAACCTCTGTTTCCCTTTATTATAAGGGACGAATTCTCGCAGAAATCCTTGTCCTTCCAGCGGTCAAGGTCGGGAGATGAGACGGAAGAACCAGGTCCAACCATTCTCCCCCCCCGTTTTTATCTTCCGCTGCGTTTGCGAACGAATACAGAAGTACCAAGCGCTCCCAGCAGTGAGACTGCAGCTAAAACGACCGCCGGGTCGCCGGTGGCGGGAGCTTTCGTGCCGGCTCCGGGAGTTTGATTGGCGGTTCCGGAAGTCTGTACGGGGTCGGGACTCGTGGGATCGCCGTTTCCGGGATCGGCGGTGTTGCCGGGATCGGCGGTGTTACCGGGATCCGAGGTGTTGCCTGGCTCGGTGGTTCCGGGTTCGGTGGCGCCTGGCTCGTTCACGGGGGCGGTCGTCTCGTCCGGACCCTCGCCGGTCACGGTTTCGTTCGAAATAATACCGAGCGCTCCCGAAAACTCGGGTATGAGCCGGGGAGACGTCATATAACCGCCGTCGCCGAGGGAGACCGCATACGTCTCGTTATCGTTATGATTTACGCCCTTGCTGCCTCCGGTGAGCGAGATCGTGAAATAGAATTCCGATCCGTCAACGGGAAGAGAACCGCTTATCTGACCCGGCTCAAGGACAGATTCAAAAGGCAGGGTCATTTCATAGGTCACGGTACGTCCGTCAACACGAGTGAAATAATCAGTTCCGGCGGTCTGATTCAACGCGCCTGTACGGCCGTGGTCCCGATACCATCCGTAAAGCTGTTCACCGGTCTCGGTGTTGATACCGATAGCGCGGTAAAGGACGGCTCCGTCATATCCCTCAGAGGGTACTTCGATCTTGAAAATGCATCCGAACTGGAACATAAAGAACTCGTCGGTGGGGAAGGTCTTGCCTTCATATTCGGAAAACTCAGTCGGGAAAGTCCCCTCGCAGTGAGGGTCCTCGAGCAGGGTCGCCTGCGCCGCCATGTTTATCCCGTTATCGTCCCACGAAATGAAAAAGCGGACGTTTTGCAAGAATTGGCACGCGCTTTCAAAGAGGTATCCGCCACCGTCCCACGAAATCAGAAGGTCGGTGGTCTCGGGGTCTCTATTGATCTCGATCTCGCAGTACTCTCCGGGGGAGATGACGCCGTCGTGAACCACGGCGCCCGCCGCAGCCCGCTTTACGACTGTTTCTGTCTTACATCCATTGGAGGGGTTGAACGAGGAAGCAAAAGCGTGAACAGTAAAGAGAGACAAGATCATTAGTGCAGTCAGAAGTAGCGGCAGTGCTTTTTTGATTACTCTCCTAATCATTTGTTAACCTCTTTCTTCAGTTACTTTTTTCTGAACGTTAAAACCTCGGGGGTGATCCGCCGGCAGGGAAGGCCTTTTTTGCATTCCCGGCCGGCAGACGGTTTCAGATTATTATCCTTCGGTCTCTATGGTGAGGGAAGCTCCGACGGAATACGCTCTTCCTTCTCCGTTGACATACAGGAAACAGACCACAACGGAGCCGTCGGAGATTCCATTCGTGTGGAACGTGTAGAGTTCCGGATCATTGAGGCCGGTCACCTGGCGGAAGTAGTTCTCAAGATATCCGACGTTTGTGTTTTCCGCGGAAAGAGTCATTACGGTCTGGTCGTATTCTTCGATAGCGGCCTTCGCTGCCTTGACCTCATCGGGAACATCGTCCCAGCAGAACGAAAGATATCCGTTTTCCATCGCTCCGGAGTACTGGGCGTATAAGTGCTTTGAGATTGCAAAGTCGACATTGGTGACGTATCTTTCCGCCCCGCCTGAGAAGGTGAGTTCAATCGGACCTCCTGCGGTATTGCCGTTGCCCTCGTTCCCGTACCTGCTCTTTGCCAGATCAAATCCTTCTCCGACTGTGACGTCGCATCCGAAGATTCCGGACAGAAGATCGCCTAACGTTTCTTCGGTTAGAGTCGAGCTGGTGCCGAACATAAGATCGATATTACCGTGTGCGGCGCAGAGCAGATCGGAGAGTTTGTCTTCGACGATATCTGCCAGAGATACGTTCTGCGCCTCGAGGAATCTCATGAGGATAGTCGCCACCTGTGCGCGGCTTGCGTTCCCTCTGGGCTGGAGATAGTTCTTATCGCCGACCTTGACGCCGGAGATCAGCCCCTCGGCG
>CACXCL010000267.1 GCA_902766115.1 uncultured Ruminococcus sp. | reverse complement strand
GGCAAAGAGACGCTCCTTGACCCCAAGGGCAACGCCACGAGAGCTCAGGTGGCGACGATACTCATGAGATACCTGGAGTCCGAGCCGAAGTCCCTTCAGGATAAGATAGACGCCATGCTCGACCGCTACCTCTGCGTGACCCACGGCGACATCAACATCCAGTTCGGCTACACCGGCGCAACCGTCACCGAGGAAAATATGGCGAACATCTTAAAGAAGATCGCCAGACTCGACGACCGCTGCACCGTCACTTTCGACGACTTTGACGTCGACGTCAAGGAAGAGTACCAGCTCTTCGGCGACGGTCAGTATGTTCCCATAGGCGAGCTTGACGTGACCTTTGCGGATCCCGAGACCGAAGAGACCGTGACCGAATCCATCAAGTTCTCCATCCGCAAGGTCCTTCCTTCCGGCGACGCGGGATTCCCCAACGGAGCCCTAGGTATCTGCCCCGAGGACAGAAATCCGGAGTTCGTCGCAGCGGAGAAGAAATTCGGCGGAGCCGAGCCCCGTGAGACCAGCACAACATACGCATATGACGGCAAGTTCACCGAGGCGGACATTGAGGCGTTTTTCCGCGACATGACCGGCCTCACCGATGCGAAGACCTATCCTTTCTTCATAACTGAAGCGGATATGACGCAGATCGAGGCGGGCGAGCCCTTCTACGCCAGCTTCGTCGACAAAAACGCGCCGGACGGCAGAGCCGACCTGATCTGGGTAAGGGCTATTCTCCAGCCCACTCTTGAGAGCAAGGTCATGAACGGTCTTGACAGATATCTGTGCGTTACGCACGACAAGCTCGACCTTGTCTTCAACTTCGCGGGAGGTTCCTTTACCGAGGAAAACCTCTGCAATATCCTGAGACAGATCGCCGGAGTCGGCGAAGAAGTGACCGTTGAGATCGACAATTTCGAAGACCTCAGCGCAGAGTACGGCAGTGCCGGAGACGATGCGGGCGGCTACGGCGCGTTCTGGCCGGATGAATCGACCCTGACCTTCACCGATACCGTCACGGGCGAGACGGTGGAGACGACCGTCGCCTTTGCCTTCCGCAAATGCCTGAGCTCCTCCGAAATATACCCGAACGGAGTGATCGGCACCTGCAAGGAGGACGCGGACCAGGGTCTTCTGGACGCTCAGTTCAAGATGCACAAGATCGCATTCTCCAACGGCGATCAGGTTTACGACGGTTACACCGGCGAGTACAACGCGGAAGCGATCGAGGCTTTCTTCCGTGAGTTATCCGGACTCACCGACACCGAGAAGTACGAGTTCAGACTCATCGGTTTTGATCCTTCTGATCCGGCTCACAACTTCAACGTACTGTTCATCAACACCAAGGCAGACGACGGCAGATTTGACGCCATCTGGGACGAATTCAAGTTCGCAGAGTAAGACCGTTCCCGACGGAACAGAAGCAAACAGGACATCAAACAGGAAAGACTATCGCGGCACAGAGACCCTGATGCATGATTAAGTATCTTTTATTCCCGAAAGGAGAAGTTATGAAAAAGAGAATCTTAAGCGCGATACTGGCGGCTGTAATGGTGCTCGGCATGATCATCATGCCGGCGACGGCCGCCGAAGGAAAGATGCCGTTCACGGACGTCAAGAGCGGCAAATGGTACTACGAGGCTGTTGAGTACGTATGGAAAAACGACCTCATGAACGGAATGACGGATACCACGTTCGAGCCCAATACGGCTATGAACCGCGGTATGCTGGTCACCGTGCTGTGGCGTGTGGAGGGATCCCCCGAGCCCACTGGCACGACCCCGTTCACCGACCTGAAGAAAAACTACTATAAGAAGGCTGTAGCATGGGCGTACGAGAACGATATCGTCAATGGTATTACCACGACGACATTCGCTCCCGAGGATCCGATCACTCGCGAACAGATCGCGACGATCTTCTTCCGCTACGCCAAGAATGCCGGACGGGACGTCACCGCCAAAGGGGATCTGAGTAAATTCCCGGACGGCTCCAAAGTCGCGAAGTACGCGAAGGACGCCATGACCTGGGCTGTCGGAGAGGGTCTCATCTCCGGCACGAAGATCGACGGTAAGGATTACCTGGATCCCAAGGGTAAAGCGACCCGCGCACAGGTCGCCACCATCCTCATGAGATACCTCGAGTCCGCGAAGGATCCGATGTATGACAAGATCGACGATATTCTTACAACGATCCCCTGCGACGCGCACGGGAAGATCGACGTCTACTTCGGCCCCGGCGATACTCTGACTGAGGAAAACATGAACGCGTTCCTCACCGGGCTGTTTGATCTCGGCGAGGGCTACACCGTAGCCATTGACTCCGACTCGTTTGCCGAAATCAAGACGGGTTACTCCGGAGCCGGCGACGGCGACGGCGGCTGGTACGACGGCATCCCCGTTACATTTACCAACACCGCCACCGGAGAGACGACCACCGAGGAGATCGACATCGATATCGTAAAGAACCTCAACGCCCAGTGGAGCGGAGCCATGGACAACTACGCTCTCACCTACTGCTGGGACGACGTTCCTCAGATCGCAAAAACCGCGATGGATAACCTCGCGGAGCTGAACGACGGCGACGTTCTCCTTGAGGGCGAGGAATACACTCCCGAGATCGTCGAGGCGTACCTCCGCGAGAAATCCGGTCTGACCGACGCCGGAGAATGGGAATTCTTCCTCGGCAGATTTGACGCTGAGAAAAAGTACGAAGGCAACGAAGTCTGCGCGGCGTTCAAAAACGTCGTCGACGGTCGGGCATGCATCGTCGGCATCGGCGTTACTTTCAAGGTCGAGTCTTCTTCGGTCGTCGATCCGATGCATGCCGCGTTTGAGGAATTCCTTGACGAGTACCTCTGCGCGACGCACGGTGCGCTGACGACGATGCATAACGGCGGCGGTAACTTCAACGCCACAAACGTCGCAACTCTTGCTCTTGAGACCATGGGTCTTGACGCTGAGACTTATTCCGTTGTAGTCAACGGTGAGATTAAAGATCCGGGACTTGACATCGGACAGTTTGCCGGCGCCGACAACGTTGAGATCTATGTAAAGAACAACGTGACGGGCGAGGAGACGGAGCACGAGACCATCAGTCTCTCCTCCCGTAAACTGAACCACGTTTCGGACGTCAGCACGATGTGCCTGTACACCTGCCCGGAGGATTCCGAGGTATGGAAGCCGGCAGAGGAGACTCTCGGCGCGCTGTATTGCACGGATGGTTCTCACGAAGATCCGATCATCCACGCGCTGTTCCCGGATGAGGCTTCCTTCACCGAGGAGAACTTCGCAGCCGTCGTCAAAGCAGCTGTTGCTGATATCGACGGCGCTGAGGTTTTCGTTACGAAGTTTGACGCTGCAAGACTGAACACAGAGTCCACCTGCAGAGTCTACATCTACAAGTGGAATGACAAGGTTCTTGAAGCGACCAATGAGATCAGCTTCCTCTGCAGCACCGCATCCGTTGACGCTCCTGTCCTCTCGGCTGAGCATCCAGTACCTCCCGTACTTGATCCCACTCCCGACAATATCGGCGTTGCCTATGAGGGCGAAACCAGCGGCATCAAGATCTCTTACGCCAAACTCTTTGAGGAAAACGGCGCCGCCATCACCGCGGCGGGCGGAGTCGGAGCGCACGGCGGTCACGAGACCAGGATCGTACGCACCGAGAACGGTACGTATGCGACTTACATCACCACCGCGACCGGAGAGAGTTCCGAGGAGCATCCCCTCTGGTTCCAGGGCGTCGCAACGTTCAGCGTTGTCAAGATCACCGCTGACGGATTCCATGTGATCTTCACCGACGAATTCCCGCAGGCAGCAGGCAGCTGCACACCCAACGTGATCAACGCGGGCGACGGCAAGGTCTACGTGACCATCATCTGCGACGACAAAGACAGATACATGAGCACCATGGGAACGGACGAGTTCACCAACGGCGTGTGGCTTGCGGTCTATGAGATCGACACCGCCACCGACACCGTCACCGCTCCCGAGGCCCCGACCCTCATCGACCACGAGACCACTCCCTTCCAGGACCACGGCTACGGCTACACCCAGCCGATCCTCGATAAGGAGCACGGAAAACTCTACGCCGTGACCTGCGGCGGCGAGGCTCCCGGCTACATCGCATGGTTCATCTACGATCTTGAGACCAAGACCTGGGATCCCGAGTGCTACACCGTGGAGCTCTTCACCAGAAGGTGCTACATCAACGGCTATCCGGACGGCAAAGGCGGCTTCACCATGGTCATCGAGCGCTGTGCGCCCGTCACCGCACTGAAAGAAGCGCTGGGATTTGATTTCCAGCAGACAAGCGGCTACGTCTGGGACGCTCTCTACCTGATGCACATCGCCGACCCCACCGTGGAAGAAGTCACCGTTGACACAGTGATCTGCGAACCCCACTACACCGCAGAGGGTTACAAAGGTAACGGCAGGAATCGCTTCGACAACGCCACTCACTACGGCACCGGCGGATGCACGTACCTCGACACCGAGGGCAAACTCCACGTAATCTATTCCCAGAGCGTCGGAAACGAAGGCAAGACCACGGTCTATAACGCCATCTACGACCTTGAGGGCAACGAACTTTACAAGAACGCGCTTCCCACCACTCTGGTCCCGAAGAACGGTGGCAGACCGTCCTACAGCGGATTTGCCATGACCCAGGGCCCGGACGGAACGTTCTATGTGTTCTTCTTCTACGGTTCCTCCGCGACGACTATGGACGTGTGGAAGTCGTCCACCGACGGCAGGACCTTTACGAAGATCGCTGATGTCAGCGGCATCGGTATAACTGACGCCAACGGAACCGCGCTCAAGATCGAGAAGCCCATCATCGGCAACAGCAGAAACTTCTCCGTCCGCGACGGCATCATCCCGATCATGATGCACGGATCGGGCTCCGGCGGAAACGATAACTACTACTACTTCTCCATTGAAGTTCCCGGATACGAGGGCTGACAGGCTGAAGTAAAAAATGACACCGGGCGGGAACAACCGTCCGGTGTCTTCATAGAAACTGCTTTTATCCCCGAACAGCGGGGAAACGGAGGTTTTTTACCCCATGAAAAGGATAATGTCCATTATTGTCGCCGCACTGATGCTTCTTGCGGCGCTCACGGCGTTCGCTTCGGCGGAAAGCGAGCTTCCGTTCCGGGACGTGCCGGAAGGGAAGTGGTTCTATCCCTACGTGCTTTCGATGTACAGGAGAGGACTGATGGAAGGCGAGTCGCCGACGTTTTTCGCACCCCGTATCTCCATGACGCGGGCGGAATTCGTCACGGTCCTGTCCCGCGTTGCGGACGCCGACGTTGAGGGGTGCTCGTCTCTCCTTGCAGGCGTCCCCGACGCTGATGAGGACGCCTGGTACGCCGACGCCTTCGGCTGGGCGATCCGCGAGGGGTTCGTTAAAGGGTACACGGACGGCACAGTGAAGCCCAATGCTCCCATCGTACGGCAGGAGATGGCGGTCCTTCTGGGACGGTATCTCCGGTATATCGGCGCGGAGCTTCCGGGCAACAGCGTGACCGACGCTTTCACCGACGCGGCGTCGTTCCCGAAGTGGGCGAGGGAGGACATCGAATTGCTGAGACGCTCCGGCGTTGCCCGCGGAGACGAACGCGGCGCGTTTCTCCCGACCCGGGAAACGCTCCGATGCGAGGTGGCGGCGTTCCTCGACCGGATCCTTGAGGCTGTCGAGAGCATCACCCCGCCGGATCCGGAGGACCCCGTGCCGGAAAACACGGGCTACGCGCTCAACGACGCGCAAACAGGTATCAAGATCTCAAGTCTCTCCCTTGTCTCTGACGAAGACGGTCCTATCTACAGCTGCGGCTTCGGAGTCCACGGCGGACACGAAATGCGCGTCGTCCGCACGGAAAACGGCACCTACGCCACCTATCTCATAAGGGAGACCGAGTCTCCCACCCCGGAGCATCCGGCGTGGTATTACGGGGAGGTGGAGTTCGGACTGATAAAGATCACCCCGACAGGCAGCAGGATCATACTGACGGATATCTACCCCAGAGCCATGGGAAGCTGTACTCCGAACGTCCTGAGAGGCGAAAACGGTAAGCTCTACGTCACGGTCCTGGCGGACGACAAGGAGCGCCCCTGGGGCCGCGGAGGGGCGTGGCTGCGCATTTATGAGGTCGACACCGCCACAGACGAGGTGGTACACGTCGGGCGGGAGAATCCGCTGTACGAGACCTCCGGCTACGAGGACCACGGTTACGGATACACCATGCCGGTCATTGACACGGAGCACGGAAAGCTCTACGGTCTGTACTGCGGAGGAGACGTGCCCGGTTACGAGGTGTGGTATAACTACGATCTTGCCACAGGCGAGTGGGACACCACGTGCCATACGGTCACTCTGCCGTTTCGCGTGGGCTACATCAACGGATATCCGGACGGAAAAGGCGGGTTCTCCTTTGTCGCCCAGCGGGATATACTCATTTCGAGCCTGAAGGATCTTCTCGGCGTCGATTTCACCGGCACCTCCGGCTACGTCTGGGACGCGCTCTATCTGTTCCACGCGTCGGATCCCGACACGGCTCGGTTCGATACCACCGTCGTGAAGGAGCCGTCCTACACCGCCGAGGGATATAAAAATACGGGCAAAAACCGGATCGACAGCATATCCCACTACGGCAAGGGCGGCTGCACGTATCTCGACCGGAGCAACCGTTTCCACGTGATCTATGCGCATAAGGTCGGCAACGAGGGAAAAACCACCGTCTACCACGCGATATATACGGCGGACGGAGCGGAGATCATGAACGAGCCCGTGCCGACGTCTCTCCTTCCTGAAAACGGGACCAGAAAGATGGAGGGAGCCTTCGCCATGACCCAGGGCAAGAGGGGAAAGTATTACATTCTCTATCAGCCCATGTACGGCGTTTCAGGCAAGACCATGCTGGAGATCTTCTCTTCGGCGGACGGCGTGACCTTCACCAAAGCCACGGAGGCCGTGGAACTGACCACGCCGGACGGCGCCACCGTAGCGCCGGGAAAGCTGTCCGTGGGCAACTCCCGGAACCGCTCTCTCGAGGACGGGGTCATCCCGGTGCTCTTCAACGGCACGGTGGATAACAAGGACTGCTATTACTACTACTCCGTCAGACTTCCGTGATAAAAAATGATCCCGCGGGGCGCGAGCCCCGCGGGATCTTCCGTTATTTCCGCTTTTTCAGTTTTCTCTTGTATCTCCATGTGCCGAAGTAGAACTTCGGAAGTTTCATCATCCTGCCGATCCTCTTCGGCTCCCGCAGCAATCTGTAGAACCATTCAAGCCCCAGTTTGATAAAAAACTTCGGCGCGCGCTTCGCCGTGCCGGAATATATGTCCAGCGATCCGCCGAGTCCCATCAGCACCAGCACTCCCGGGAGCTTTTCGCGGTTTGAGGCGATCCACTTTTCCTGGGCGGGAGAGCCGATACAGACGAACAGCACCTCGGCTCCGGAGTCGTTGATCATCCTGACGACCCCGTCGTTCTCCTCGCCCTCTTTCTTGAAGTAGCCGTGGTACGATCCCGCGATCTTCGCGTCAGGGTACTTTTCCAGCAGTTTTTCCTTCGCAGCGTCGGCGACCCCCGGCTTGCCTCCCATGAGGAATACGGGGCGATCCCGCTTGCCTGAGAGCCGTACCAGCGCCTCGCCCACCTCGACTCCGGGGACCTTTTCCTTCAGCGGCGTGCCCAGTATCCTCGCCGCTTTGATCACGCCCACTCCGTCGGGCAGAAGAACGTCTGCAGATGAGATTATCTCCTTAAAGGACTCGTCCTCCACGCACGCCTGGACTATCTCAGCATTGGGCGTGAAAACGGCTGTCTGCTCGCCGCGGTCGGCGCGGCCGTATATCAGCTCGACAGCCTCGTCGAAGGTCACGTTGTCGAACTCGACTCCTCTGACGTTTATTTTTTCCATATCTGTCACCTTTCTGTTCGTCCCGACAAAAACAATGCACTAACGGCTCCGCCTTAGTGCATCTATTTTTTATTATGCGGTGATCTCACTGAGATAATCGACTATATCTCCGACGGTGAGGAACTTATGTATCGAATCCTCGTCGATCTCGATATCGAATTTTTCCTCGCAGAGCAGCACGAGATCGGCGAGCTCCAGGGAATTGATGCCCAGATCTCCGACCAGCTCGGAATCCTCCGTGATCTCGTCTCCGTCTATGGACAACTCCTCAACGAGAAGGTCTTTTACTTTTTCAAACATCATTAAAACCTCCGGATACTTAAAATGAGAATGGTCGTTCCGAGATAATATATGACGACCCGTCTGTGAATAACATCATTATTATAAGTCCAATTTCGCCCCGTGTCAAGTTTTTTCGACAAATACTATTAATTACACAAAAGGGGAATAATGTGCGCCTTTTCCGTGTTCAAAATTGACGAAAAAAACGTCCCGCTCAGTGTGAACGGGATGTTTTCTAGTCAGTTTCCTCCGAACGGCGTCGCCGTCAGATGAGCTCCTTGACCTTGGCGCCCTTGCCGACTCTGTCGCGCAGGTAGTAGAGCTTCGCTCTTCTGACCTTACCGCGGC
>CACXCL010000266.1 GCA_902766115.1 uncultured Ruminococcus sp. | reverse complement strand
GCTTCCGGAGGACGTACAACCCGTTCCTCCGCAAATCAGTGCATGAATACGAAACATGTCGACCTGTCCTCCTTATTACTTAGTCGCTGCGCCGATGGTGTACTCAGCGATGGGATTTCCGCCCTTCAGATGGCGTTCGATAACTTCCTTCGCTTTATCGGCGTTCATCTTGACATAGGTGACTTTTTCTTTGCCTTTCTCGTAGATCTCGACGACAGGCTCATACTGGCAGATGCCTATGCACCCGGTCTGGGTGACCATGACCTTGTCCGAGAGACCCGCTTCGTTCACGCCTTCGACAAAGGCGTTGAGAACGGGACGCGCGCCCGCCGCGATGCCGCAGGTGGCCATACCGACAACGACTCTGATATCGTCGTCGGCGCTGTTTCTCAGCGAGACCTTGTTCTGCATTTTCTCCTTGATTGCCATCAGTTCCTCGATTGATTTCATGTTGCTGCTTCCTTCCTTAGGTTTAATAAATAAATTAAAATATCTCAATATATTTATTTTTCAAGTTCTGCGTATCCTTCCGCAAGGTATTCCCTTATCCACTCCAGCACCTCGAAATTCGAGAGCGGAACTTCCTCACCGAGAATCTGCCTCAGTTCAGCGCAGGAGAGACGGACCTCGCCGTTCCCTTTTCTGTGAGTGAAGGTGAAATTCACGTCAGGATTGCCCTGAATAAGCGTCACAAAGGTATCTTTCAGGTCGCCCATCGGGATGAAATCGATATGGTCAGAGCCGAACGTCGCCGTGAGCGTCGTTCCGTGGTTCTCCGGAGATTCCTCCGCGGTGACAGAGGTCACCCGCACATCGCCTCCGGTCTGCTCGGCAAGCATTTTGAGAAACGGAACGCCGAGTCCGACGCCGCGGGTCTTCCTCGTGGTGAAAAACGGGTCCGTAAGCCGCCGGAGCTGCTCCTTCGTCATACCGCAGCCGTTGTCGGCAACGGTGAAAGTCAGGATACCGTCCCTGTCGTCCAGCGTAACGTCGATCTTATCTGCGCCGGCACGCACGGAATTCATGACGATGTCGAGAACGTAAAGGGAAAATTCGTCCAACGGTCCGTCACCTCCCTTTGAGAAAGTCGATCAGCCCACGGCGGACAGTATCGGATGAATAGGGCTCGTCGTTAATCTCGACGGTATTCGATCCGTCGGACAGATCCCACAAGTGGTGAGCGTCCGAGGAAACAACGTAGTTAAGCGACGCCAGAATAGGGAAACGGGCGATGTACTCTTCCCTGTTCGACGAATCGTTCAGCTCGTATGAGGTGTACGGAGGCGACTCCGGAAACGTACCGAGTACGGATACCACTCCGTTTGCCTGTCTGTCTATGTGAGCGGGGTAAGATACTCCTCCGAGCAACTTCACGGTATCGTATGCAGCCCGGAGGTCCAGCGAAGTGGCGTTGATGATAAGATCTTCGATCTCCCGGACCGGTTCGTCGTTCTCGTCCATAACGATCTGACGGCCAAAGATCTCCGGGCGGTTTCTGATCTTTATCAGCTTTTCCTCAACTATGGCATCCATCCGGAGCGCACTGTCAAGATCCGGAAAAAGGCAGATAACGTGGACGTCCTCAGAGGTGGTGAGTTCCATCCCCGGAACGGGAACGATGCCGTATTTCTTGCAGTGGGCGAAAAAAGCAGGACAGTTCTTCGCGGAGTTGTGATCCGTCAGCGCAAGAAGCGTGATGCCGTTCAGCGACGCCATTCCCGCAATATTCGCGGGTGTCATGTCGTCGTCCGCGCAGGGCGACAGGCACGAATGAACGTGCAGATCATATCTGTAAGAGCTCATGACGCCCCGAAAATCTTGCCCAATTCGACGCAGAGTTCGTAGACCGACTTGTCCGATGAAAGGACCGTCACGTCCTTGGCTTTCGCCGCATCAAGGGCATCCGGATTCAGCGCCACGTCCTCCGCCAGAAGGACCGCGGCGGCGTCGGTGAGCGAAGCCACGGCGATAACGTTCACGTTGTTCATTATGGTTATCCAGAGGTCGTCGGCGCCTATATGG
>CACXCL010000265.1 GCA_902766115.1 uncultured Ruminococcus sp. | reverse complement strand
GGGACGGAGGAACGGTCATAACGCAGGAGGCGGGCAGGACCGGCGATTTCAGCGCGGTGCTTTCGGATCACAATTATATCGAATGGAAGGCGTTTATCGACCGGATCGCGGCAAACCCCGATCTTCGGGATCTCATAGCAGAGACGTTGCCTCATCTGCTGACATATACCGCCGACGTCACGAGATGGAATGAGCCGGAGTTTGTCCTGAACATAGTCGTTGACGTTACGGGCAACCGTTATCTGAATCCCCTCGGGAAAACTAACGAATACTCCGACGCGCTGAAACTGTTCGGCAATTACGAGGGAAATATGGGCTATACACTTGAAGAGAATCCCCTCTTCGTGAATCCGACCATCGGCGACTACCGGATCAGAGAGGGAGTCGATTTCCCGGATATCGAATTTGAAAAGATCGGCAGATACTGAGAAAAAGCCCGCTTTGGCGGGCTTTTTCTCAATGGAATATTGAAAATGGAAAATGGAAAATTAAACGGTGGGGCATATTCGGTAAAAAGCGAGGAACGGTCGGTTTTTGCTTGACTTTTCGGGACTTTTTTGGTAGTATTTAAGTAGATTCCTTTTGTGGGAGGGAAAATTCTCAATGAAAAAGGTTATTTCACTTATTTTGACGGTTCTGATGCTCGCCGGGACAGCTGCGGCGGTGTTCTCCGCCGATGAATTGCTTTTTACCGACGTGAAAACGTCCCGATGGAGCTATGAGGCGATAAAATACGCCGTGGAAAAAGGCTACATGAACGGAATCGGCGGGGGCAAGTTTGACCCGGCGGGGTCAATGACCCGAGGAATGGTCGTGACGGTGCTCTATCGCCGCGAAGGATCTCCTGAGGTGACGTTCCGGAACGATTTTTCGGACGTGAAAGCCGGGAAATACTACTCCGACGCCGTTATCTGGGCGAAGGACGAAGGCGTGGTGAACGGCGTTACCGAAACCACCTTCGAGCCGAACGGCAAGATCACAAGAGAACAGCTTGCAACCATGCTGAGCCGTTTCTCCGAAAGATGTCTCGTCTCCGTACCGGAAAGAGCCGATCTCTCCGGCTACCCAGACGCCGACAAGATTCACAGCTACGCGAAAGACGCCATGTCATGGGCGAACGAGGCCAATCTCATCAAAGGAATGGACGACGGTACGCTGTCGCCCCGCGGGAACGCCACCCGCGAGCAGTTCGCCACGATCCTCAAGAGGTTCGATGATACTTTTACACTTGCCTATAACGAACCGGTGCTGAAAAGTCAATACACCGAGCCGGAATATCCGCTCGTCGACAAAGCCGATGTATACGTCGCCGTTGACGGCGACGACTCGAACACCGGTACGTTTGACGCGCCGGTTGCCTCCTTTAACCGCGCTGTCGAGCTCGTCCGCGAAATCAAGACAACAAAGACCGAGGGCGACATTATCGTCGCGTTCAAAGCGGGCGACTACGGTCCCCTTTCGATTGAGCTCACCGCAGAGGACTCCGGGACGCCGGATCAGCGTATCATCTACTGCAAATACGGCGACGGGGACGTCACCTTCAATAACGGGCTCGACGTCGCCGAGGACGAGTTTGTGCCGCTGGACGAGGACGAGAAAGAGATGTTCTCCGACAGCGCCGCGGACCTGATAAAGAAAGCGGACGTCTCGGACAGGCTCACCGGCTACGATCCGACGACCTGTATGATACTGTCCGAGAACGGTGTGCTCAATCTCGCCCGATTCCCCAATATGTACGAGGACGGGACCGACAATCTCGTCCAGTCCGGAGTCGCGTATGACAAAAACCATATACACGTTTATCACACTCTTTTCAAAAACCGCATCAGGAAATACCACAGCGTAGAGGGCCTTATTCTTTACGGATACATCGCCACCGGATGGTACAAGGATATGATCGAGACGGACGGATATGAGGTGGATAAGGACACCGGAAACTACGTCTTCTTTGTTCCGCATCCCGAAAACGTTTACTGCGGCGACGGACCGCAGCTCGGAGACGGTTTTGCAAGCGACTATTTCCAGATGGCGATCCTGAACGTTTCGGAGGAGCTTGACGCTCCGGGAGAGTTCTGGATCGACAGGAACACAGGCACCTTTTACGTGTACGAACCCTCCGGCGACTACCATTTCGTCGGCGGGGAATCGGCGCAGATCCAGGTAAACGATTTTTATTACACCAAAGACGAAGAGGGCGGGATGCTCACTCTCGGGGAGGACGTCGGGTATATCACTCTCCGGGGTCTCGGTTTCCGCAACTCGAACAAATACATGATAAGAGGCCTCCGCCATCCCCGCGGGCTCACAATAGACCGCTGCTCCTTTGCCGGATGCGCCGCAAGAAATATGATCGATATCCAGGCGTCGGAAGAGGGAGTGCCGCTTGATCTTCTCATCACCGGGTGCGAGTTCTCGTCCGGAGCCGGACGGGCTGCGGCGGTGTTTATCCCGGATTCGGACGACCTTTACAGCGACGGCTATCTGTTTACCACGGGAGGCGGCGTCGTCATCGAAAACAACTACGTCACCCTGACCGGTCTGAAGATCGGCAACCTCGGCGCGATCTGCGTGCGCGTCCCGGATCCGCTGGTCAGCCACAACCACTTCGAGAGATGTTTCTGGCAATGTGTGGACATCAACCAGTCGAAGGGCGCCGTAGTGGAATACAACGTATTCGACAACGTATGCTGCAACGGAGACGACACCGCGGCTATAGGCCAGTCGTGCAATTTCGGCGGATGCGGGAACTTCATAAGATACAACCTGTTCATGAACATCGGAGGCGGTCAGAACGGCAGGTTCGGCATTTATCTCGACAACGCCATCGGGACGACGGTGGTCTCCAATCTGTTCTACAACACCCGTAATCCTGTTTGCAACAACGACATCTGCAAATACAACGCCTACTGCGACAACGCGGTCGTGCTGGGCCCCATCGGGTGCGGATACGACACCTGGCACACCGAGGCGGTGGAGGAGGCGGTCGCCTCCGGGGACCTCACCCCCGTGCAGACCTTCTGGACGTATCAGAGGTGGCTTGACATATTCGCATTCTTCGACGCTCATCCTGATATAAAAGAGCAGATGGAGGCGGAATGGCCGGGCTTCTTCGACATAACCACCGACTTCGACAGCTGGGATAAAAGCGAGTTCTGCGAGAACTCCTCTCTCGTCATCACCGGCAACAGGAGCATTGACAAGACGATCGAAGATCCGGAGTTCAACGAGACTCTGGCGAAGTACTCGACTATCGAGGACAATCTCCGCTATCTGCTTGATGAGAATCCTCTGTTCGTGAATCCCACCATAGGTGACTACCGCATCAGAGATGGCGCGGACTTCCCCGATATCGAATTTGAAAAAATAGGAAGATACTGAGAAAATGCCCGCTTCGGCGGGCTTTTTTCAATGGAAAATTGAAAATGGAAAATGGAAAATGGAAAATGGAAAGTGGAAAGTGGAATATTGAAACCGGCGGCGTATAAGCCTTCCCCCTGGAGGGAAGCGAAGCGGCGACGCGGTAGTG
>CACXCL010000264.1 GCA_902766115.1 uncultured Ruminococcus sp. | reverse complement strand
TAATTCAGCGTGTCCGTGCCTATCTCGGCGCCCCGGACCGCCTTCATCAGCGCCGCGCAGAAGTTCCGGCCGATGGCCATGACCTCGCCGGTGGCTTTCATCTGAGTCCCGAGGGTACGGGAGGAGCCGCGGAGCTTGTCGAATGGCCACTTCGGGAGTTTCACCACCACGTAGTCCAGCGCCGGCTCGAAGCAGGCGCAGGTCTTGCCCGTGATGTCGTTTTGTATCTCGTCCAGCGTGTACCCGAGGGCGATCTTCGTCGTTATCTTCGCTATGGGGTAGCCCGTGGCCTTGGACGCCAGCGCCGAGGAGCGGGAGACGCGGGGGTTGACCTCGATCACAGCGTAGTCGAAGCTGACGGGATCCAGGGCGAACTGACAGTTGCATCCCCCGACGATGCCCAGGGCGGTGATGATATTCAGCGACGCGCTGCGGAGCATCTGATACTCCCGGTCGGACAGGGTGAGCGCCGGAGCCACGACGATGCTGTCGCCGGTGTGGACTCCCACGGGGTCCACGTTCTCCATGCTGCACACGGCGATCACGTTGCCTGCGCCGTCGCGCATGGTCTCGAATTCTATCTCTTTCCAGCCGTAGATGTACCTCTCCACCAGGATCTGTCCGATGGGAGACGCGGCGATGCCCGCCGCCGCCGCGTCGCGGAGCTCCTCCGGCGTGTGCGCCACACCTCCGCCGCTGCCGCCCAGCGTATAGGCGGGACGGACGATGACGGGATAGCCGATCTTCTCCGCGATGTCAAGAGCCTTTTCCGCGTCGCAGGCGATATCGGAGGGGATCACCGGCTCGCCGATCGACTCCATGGTCTCCTTGAAGGACTGCCTGTCCTCCGATTTCTTGATGGCGTCCACACAGGAGCCGATGAGACGGACTCCGTGCTCCTCGAGAAAGCCCTCCTCTCCGAGCTGCATGGCGAGGGTGAGACCCGTCTGACCCCCGAGTCCCGCCAGGAGACTGTCGGGCTTTTCCTTTATGATGACGCGCTTTACGGTCTCGGGAGTCAACGGTTCGAGATACACCTCGTCCGCGGAGTCCGTGTCGGTCATGACCGTGGCGGGGTTGGAGTTGACCAGTACCGTCTCCACGCCCTCCGCCTCCAGCACCCGGCACGCCTGGGTCCCGGCGTAGTCGAATTCCGCCGCCTGACCGATGACGATGGGGCCGGAGCCGATGACCAGCGTCTTTTTGATACTTTTATCCCTCGGCATTCTTTTTCACCTCCATCATTCCGGTGAACCTGTCGAACAGGAAGGCGGTGTCCCGGGGTCCGCTCCGCGCCTCCGGATGGAACTGGACGGAAAACGCCTGCTCCCCGGGGTAGTCGATGCCCTCCACCGTCATGTCGTTGGCGTTGACGAAGCGCACCTCGCCCCTTTTTACGGTATCCGGGCTCACGGCGTAGCCGTGATTCTGGCTTGTGATATACGTTCTGCCGCCCAGCACGTCCCGGACCGGCTGATTTCCGCCCCGGTGACCGAACTTCAGCTTTTCCGTCCTGCTCCCCGCCGCCAGAGCGAGAAGCTGATGGCCGAGGCAGATCCCGAAGATCGGGATGCGTCCGAGGAGCGCCCGGACGGTCCCGATACACTCCGTGTTCTCCGCCGGGTCTCCGGGGCCGTTTGAGAGCATGATCCCGTCCGGAGACAGGGCGAGTATCTCATCGGCCGTGGCGGAGGACGGAACGACCGTCACGTCGCAGCCGCGCCGGGTGAGCTCCCGGACGATGCCCGCTTTCGCGCCGTAGTCGATGAGCGCGACCCTGTATCTTGACTCCCCGTCCGCGGGGAAAAACTCCGTCTTGTCCGCCGTGACGGAACGGACAGCGTCAGTGACGGAGTATTTTTTTATTTTTTCGATCTCCGCGACAAGATCCGCGGGCAGCTCGTCCGTGATCAGAACGTTCATCACGCCCCTCTCGCGGATCATGCGGGTCAGCTCGCGGGTGTCCACTCCCCATACGCCGGGGATGCCGGCGCGGCGGAGATATTCGTCCACGGTGTACTGAGAGCGGAAATTCGACGGGTTCTCGCACCATTCGCTGACAACGTAGCCGAACAGGGCGCTCTTCCCCTCGAAATCCTCCTCGATGACGCCGTAGTTGCCTATGAGCGGGAAGGTCTGTATCACTATCTGCCCATAGTAGCTGGGGTCGGTCAGCGTTTCGATATAGCCGCACATCCCAGTGGTGAAAACCAGCTCCCCGGTGACGCCGCCGTTTTCCGGCGGGGCGCCGAAGGGGCGTCCCTCAAAAACGCGCCCGTTCTCGAGGATCAGAAACCTCTTATCCATCCGACCACCCTCCTTTTTTTGAAACACATCCATGCGGACTCAAGAATCCGTTTTTTCACAATTACCCGTTCAGACTGCTAAAAATCCTTCGTTTTTTCGGTCACACCGTCGCCGCGATGACCGCCTTGATGGTGTGCATCCTGTTTTCAGCCTCTTCGAACACCACGGAGGCGGGAGACTCGAACACCTCGTCCGTGACCTCCAGCGCGTCCAGTCCGTAGCGGTCGCCCACCGTCTTTCCGATCTGAGTTTTGTGATCGTGATAAGCGGGCAGGCAGTGCATGAAGATCACGCCCTGAGCGGCGTGTTTCATCAGTTCGCCGTTCACCTGATAAGGTTTCAGCGCGCCGATGCGCTCGTCCCACACCGCGTCGGGCTCGCCCATGGAGACCCACACGTCGGTGTAGATCACGTCGGCGCCCTCCGCT
>CACXCL010000263.1 GCA_902766115.1 uncultured Ruminococcus sp. | reverse complement strand
CTGTCGGCGTCAAACGTGACCTTGTACTGGTTCTTGCCCAGCTGTTCGGTGTTCTTCAAACTCATGTTTCCTCTGTCCTCCGATATTTCTTTTTTTTTTACACACATAGTTATTTTATACGTTTTTTCGCGCCCTGTCAATAATAAAAATGGATAAGTATTTTTGACAAAGCGCGCCCGTGATGTTGACAAAGCACAAAAAGGGCGGGTCTACCCGATGAGATAAGGGATGAAATTCAGATAGTCCGCCGAGATGATCGACAGCCGGAGAGAGTCCCGCTCGTCGGTGCGCGGCACGTCGTAGACGTTGTGGATGTGACCGTAAAAGCATCTTTTAACGCCGTATTCCCTCATGGTGTCCAGCAGCTCCCGCGACTCGAAGTCGGAGAAGGCGGGCGGAAAGTGGAAGAAAACAAGTATCTCGGCGTCCGGCAGACCCTCCGCCTCCCGCAGAGCCACACCCGCGTCGAGGCTTTGCCTCAGCCGCGCGGCCTCGCGCTTCGAGATCTTCTCAAAATCGGCGTCTCCGGCGGTTTTCGTGTTCTGGGACTTCTGATCCGGGAACCATCCCCGCGTTCCGGCGATGATCCTGCCGTCGGCGAGATACGCGTTGTTATGGAGGAATCTCACCGTTGTGATCCCCTCGTTTCCGAGCAGGTCCTCCATCTTTGACACGGTGGACCACCACAGGTCGTGGTTCCCCTTGCCGATGATCTTTCTCCCCGGCAGGGAATCGATGAATCTGAGATCCGGCGCCGCCTCGTCGAGGCGCATTGCCCAGGACACGTCGCCGGGGATCACCACGGTATCGTCGTCCGAGACGACGGCGCGCCAGTTTTTCTCAAGTTTTTCCGTATATCCCGTCCACCTGCTGCCGAAGACGTCCATCGGCTTTTCGACCGCCGTCGACAGATGCAGGTCGGCTATGGCGAACAGAGCCATCTCCGTCTCCTTTCAGACTTCAGCTAAAGATCGCATTCTCCATTCTGTCCGGGCTGACGGAGCCTGTGAATCTCACGGGAAGGGTCAGCACGCGGGCGAGAGGAGCGGGGATCTCGGTCCCTGTCATGGCGGAAAGGGCGCTTAATGCCTCCGCCGGATCGTCGTTTTCAGTCTTTTTGCCCAGCGCGGCGAGCACGTCGGCGGGGAACTTGTAGGGGCTGGCGGTGGACGCCACAACGGTGACGGTCCCGTCCCCGGTATCGGCGAAGTATTTCTTCGCGCAGCGGAATCCCACTGCGGTGTGGGGGTCTACAAGATAGCCGTCCTCCCGGAACAGCTTTCCTATCTCGTCTCTCGTCTCGTTCTCGTCCGCCGAGTAGCCGGAGAAGGTCTCCCGCACCGCGGCGAGCACGTCCGACGGGACTTCGTACCGTCCGGCGCGCTTCAGTTCATCCATCAGCGCGGCGGTGGTCTCCGCGTCCGAGACGGTGTAGATGAGCCGTTCCAGATTGCTCGATATCAGTATATCCATGGACGGGGAAATGGTCTTGAAAAACTCTCTGTTTCTGTCGTAGACACCGGTCTCGATGAAATCGGTCAGGACCCGGTTGGAGTTGGAGGCGCAGATCAGCCGTCCCACCGGCAGTCCCATTTTCTTCGCGATGAACGCGGCGAAAATGTTGCCGAAGTTGCCCGTCGGCACCACGAAGTTCACGGGATCTCCGTATTTTATCGCTCCCCCGTTCATCAGGTCGCAGTAAGCCGACACGTAGTACACGATCTGAGGCGCCAGCCTGCCCCAGTTGATGGAATTGGCGCTGGAGAAGAAGACGCCCTCGCGCACCGCCCGTTCCCGCATCGCGCCGTCTGAGAAAATGCGCTTCACGCCGGTCTGGGCGTCGTCGAAGTTGCCCTCAACGGCGGTGACGTTCACGTTGCCGCCTTCCTGGGTGGTCATCTGAAGCTTCTGCATCCTGCTGACGCCGTCCCGGGGGTAGAAGACCGTGATCTTCACACCGGGGACGTCCCGGTAGCCCTCCAGCGCCGCCTTTCCTGTGTCCCCCGACGTGGCGACCAGGATGTGCGCTACCCGGCGCTCTCCGGTCATGGTCAGCGCGCCGGACAGAAGGCGCGGCATGATCTGGAGCGCCATGTCCTTGAAGGCGCAGGTGGG
>CACXCL010000262.1 GCA_902766115.1 uncultured Ruminococcus sp. | reverse complement strand
TGTTGCGTCTTTCACCATCTACCTGCCCCGCAAACTTTTTCGTTCAATCTCCATTTTGGGGGTTGACATTTTATTTGCAGGCTTTCGATAATATTTCCTTTTTTGTGTTTCGCGGGATCACGTTCCGGCTTTTGCAAAGTATTCTTCGGCATGACGGCGGTCGGCAGCCACCGCGAGGGACAGCTCGTGGAGGGAGTCGAATTTTTTCTCGTCCCGTAATTTTTCGCAGAGGGAGACGCGGACGACTTTGCCGTACAGGTCCGGCGTCTCGCCGATGACGTGAGTTTCCAGCACGTCCGAGCCCAGGGTTGCCTCCTCCGGCAGGACGTAACCGGGGTTTTCCTTGAGAAACTCCTCAAGCTCCGCCTCGTTTACCGTGGGGCACGTCCCCATATTGCACACCCCCGGAAGGTCGCGCGCCGCGCCGTCCTCCTCAAAGGAGACCCGGCAGGCGTAGACGCCCGGCGCGGGGCTGACGAGGTTTTTCGGAATGATCTGGTTTAAGGTGGGGAACCCGAGCTCCCGTCCCAGCCTTTTGCCGCGGACCACGGGCAGAGAATAAAAATGCTCCCTGCCGAGAAGACGGGCGGCGCGTCTCACGTCGCCGGATCTCACGAGGCGGCGGATCAGCGACGAGGAGACGGCCTCGCCGTCGGACATAACGGAGGGGACCGCCGTGCAGCCGATCCCGGCGTCCCCGCAGAAACGCATGAGATCCTCCGCGCCGCACGACGCGCCGCGCCCGAAGCGAAAGGACTCGCCGCAGACGGCGCACGAGACGCCGAGCAACCCGCACAGCACGTCCCGCACGAACTCCTCTCCGGAGAGAGAGCGAAAATCGTCGAAATCCTCCGCGGCGACGTAGTCCGCCCCGGCTTCGCCGAGAAGACGGAACCGGGTCGCGTCGTCGGTCAGCAGGTTCTCCCTGGATCCGCTGAAGAAGGTCCAGGCGACGACCTGCCGCCCGGCGCTCCCCGCCGCGGCTCTGCGAAAAAGCTCCCGGTGACCGGCGTGGACGCCGTCAAAAAAGCCCAGTACGGCGACGCATCCGGGCGGAAGCGTATCGCGGAGAGTCAGATCCGGCAGATGATAGATCTTCATTATTCGTCTTTGCCGTCAGAGACCGAGATACTCCCTGAGAAGGGCGAGCATAAGCTCGTCGCGGTCGATTTTACAGATGTTGGCGCGGGCGTTCTTGTAGTTTGTGATGTAGGTCGGGTCCTCCGTCAGGATGTAGCCGGCTATCTGCACCAGAGGATTGTAGCCTCTCTCGTTCAGGGCGTCGTAGACCGAGCGGAGAAGCATGTGACGCTCCCTGTCGCGGTCCTCTCCCTTGATGGAGAAGGTGATCGTCTTGTCTTTCTTATCTTTTTCGAAACCGGGGCACATAATACCACCATTCCTTTCCTGCGTACGGGGGTACACACTATTCCGAGTATATTATATGATATTTCCGTATGTAAAATCAAGCGGGATCGGGAAAATGTTGACCCGAAATCAAGAAAAAACAGCAATTTTCCTCCACAAACGGGCGTTTTTACTCAAATTCGGTCACTCCGTCCTCGCAAAAGAAGCCTTTTCTCGTTATTCGGCGGGTCGTGTCTTCCCCCGAAAGGGAGAATTCCCGCTCCAGCGCCCGGCAGACGTACTCCGGATTGAGGTACGCGCTGTCGCCGGCTCCCGTCACGGCCGTGACGGTGAGGGTTTTCCCCTCCGCCCGGGCGGAGATCCGTTTTACGAGAGGGGAAATGTCGGTCTCCCGCTCGCCGCTTTTCGACCGTTTCATGAGGACTACGGGGCGGGAGAACAGCTCCGGTATCGCCGTCTCCGGCGAGGCGGGGAGATTATCGCATCCGGTGAAGACGATCTCGTTTTCCGCCCATTTGATGCCGGTGAGTTTTTTCTCCGCGGTGTAGGCGCGGTTGATCTCGATCCCCGGGGGGACGCATTCCCGCAGCCGTCTTACTATCTCGCCGTCGCTCATCTCCTCCGTGATGCGGAAGTCCAGGATCTCGTCGTCCCCGGCGCAGCCCACGGAGAGGGACGAGGCGAACACCAGCCTCGGGATGGGATTGAAGCCCTCGCTGTACCACACGGGGATACCGGCGCGCCTGATGACGCGGGTCATGGTTTTGGCGAGGTCCAGGTGGGAGATCCACAGCATGGCGCCCCCCTTTTTGAAGCGGACGCGGACGGACCGAACGGGCGCGGGGTGAGGCGTCTCGTCAGGCGCGGGGCGGGCGGGCGCTCTTTCACCGGTGACGATGTTTTCGCTGTCCTCGCCGCCGCCGTGACCGGGGCACCAGCGGCAGTACTTTGCCGGAACGAGCCGGTTTACGCCGCAGCCGGAGCACTTCTCCTTGCAGGACGGGGTGGTCGCCGCCTCCTGCGCCTTGTGGCGCTCCCGGAGGAGGAATTCCTTGGTCACGCCGCAGTCGATCACGTCCCAGGGGAGTATCTCGCCGTCGGGGATGGTGCGGCACGCGTAGAAGGACGGGTCGAGCCCGCAGTCGCGGAAGACCTCCATCCACTTCTCGAAGTCGAAAAATTCGTCCCAGGCGTCGAATCTCATGCCCCGGCGGACGGCGGTCTCGATGGCGTCGGCGAGACGGCGGTCGCCCCGGGCGAACACAGCCTCGATATGGGAGACCCGGGCGTCGTGGTAGTTGTAGCGGATCTTGCGGTCTTTTATGTGCTCCAGGAGGAATTTCTGCTTTTCCTCCAGCAGCGGGAAGGTGTTCTGACCCTCCCACTGGAAGGGGGTGTGGGGCTTCGGGATGAAGCACGCCACGCTGAGGGTGACCTGGGGCTGCATTCGTCTGTTGCGCCCCTCGCAGCGGTAATACTCGCCCAGCACGTGCTGCGCCACGTCGGCGATGCCCGCCACGTCCTCCATGGTCTCGTGGGGCAGGCCGTTCATGAAATATAGCTTGATCTTGTTCTTGCCTGCGTCGAACGCCACGTGCGCCGCCCGGAGGATCTCCTCCTCGGTGACGTTTTTGTTTATCACGTCACGGAGTCGCTGGGTGCCCGCCTCCGGCGCGAAGGTGACTGCGCTGGAACGGACGGAGGATATTTTATCCATGAGCTCCGGGGTGAAGCTGTCTGCCCGGAGAGAGGGCAGGGACAGGTTGATCTTGCTCTCGTCGGTCCATTTGAGGAGCCGGTCGGTGAGGGTGCCGATCTTCGAGTAGTCGCTGATGGAGAGGGACGAGAGGGAGATCTCGTCGTAGCCG
>CACXCL010000261.1 GCA_902766115.1 uncultured Ruminococcus sp. | reverse complement strand
CAGCTTTTTACCACGGCGTCGTTCGTTGATACCGCTATTTCTGTCATTCGGGGCGAAGCGCCGGAATCGGCGATCGTCATGCCGCTCGTCTTCATGTTCGCCGCCTTCTTCTTGAATTCAGCCGTTTTTCAGTTTGAATATATCGCCCTTTTCCATTTGCGCGAAAAAGTCTATTCGGTAACGAAAGAGGTCTTTCTGCTCAAACAGGCGAGCATCAAGTACCGGTACGTTGAAGACAGCAAAACGTACGACCTCATAGGCCGCGCGTGCAACGAACCGGCGGGCAAGATGGTTGATAGAGGATTACGAGTAATATGGATCGTATATCGATGGGTATTTCTCGTCATTACGATCTCATCCGTGTTTCTCAAGGTATGGTGGGGAGGGCTCATCGCGGTCGGTATCGTTATTCCCGCCGTTTTTCTCGCCGTAAGATCGGGCCTTCAAGATTACGAGACGTTTTTCAACGTTGAAAAAGACGGAAGATACGCAGGCACTTATCAGGCTTTCCTCTCGGCAAAGGACTATCTTGAGGAACGCTCGACATTCGGGTACGCACCTTTCATATTAGGAAAATGGAAAAAAACGAAGCTCGAAATGGACCGGAAGAATCTTAAAAATACGGTCAGAAACAGCAGAAGAGACAATTTTATCTATTCGCTCGCATGGGTGATGTACGGCTCGATCATGACGGCGCTCGTGTTCGCCGTCGGACGCGGAGAACTCACGGCCGGCTTCTTCGTCGGTTTCGCAAATCTTTTGCTTAGAGCGGTGTTTATAGTCGGGAGAGGCATCCCGGGTGACGTCAGATGGATGGTTCAGGCGACAAAGAACCTCGGGGACTTGTCTGAGTTTTCTCAGCTTGAAGAGCAGGAAGGCGCGCTTGATCCGCCCGCCGATTTAAGCGGATTCAATTTCGACAAGATAGAGTTTCACGACGTTTCTTTCAAGTATCCCGGCACGGACAGGTACATACTCAAAAACTGCTCGTTCACGATAAACGAGGGCGAGCATTGCGCCTTCGTCGGAGTGAACGGCGCGGGCAAAACGACGATAACGAAACTACTCACCGGTCTTTACGACGAGTACGAGGGCGACATTCTGATAGGCGGGAAAAACCTGCGAGACTTCACGTACGCCGAGATAAAGGGGATGTTTTCAGTTGTCTTCCAGGATTTTGCGAAATATCAGATCCCTTACGGCGACGCGATCAAGCTCGGCGACGTGAACCGCGACAGCGACGAGGACGTCCTGCGCGTGACCGAGGAGATCGGCCTCACCGAAGCGCTTGAAAAACTGCACTCAGGCGTCAATACTCCGCTCGGAAAGGCGGCGAAGGACGGCGTCGATCTGTCGGGCGGGGAGTGGCAGAGAGTAGCCATCGCACGCGCTTTGTACGGCAACCGACCCGTGTCGATCCTCGACGAGCCGACCGCCGCGCTCGATCCGATCGCGGAGAGCGCCGTCTACGCTTTGTTCAAGAAAGTGACGGAGGGCAAGAGCGCCGTCTTCATTACCCACCGACTCGGCGCGGCGCGAATCGCCGACCGGATCCTCGTGATCGACGGCGGAGCCGTCGCGGAGCAGGGCTCGCACGACGAGCTCGTGAAGGCGGGCGGCATTTACGCCGAGATGTTCTCAACTCAGAAGAGCTGGTACGAGGACACCCCCGGAGAGGAGGCGGTCTCGTGAAAAAGAATAAGGACAAAAAGAACAAGAAGCCGCGCGTCGGTTTCTTCAAGTGCGTAAAAAAGACGATCCCGATAATAATCGGAGCGGCGCCCGGGTTGTTTACGATCGGCTGTATAATAATCGTCGTTCAGGCGATCCTTCAGGCCGCGCAGATTTACGTTCTCGAGGGCGTTTTCAACGGAGTGACAACCGTTTATGAAAACGGCGGCGGGCCCGTGACCGGTATAATCATTCTTATAGCAGCTTACGCGGGAACGTTCATCTTTTCGGCGATCCTCAGTCAAATCGCGAACAGAACCGATACCGCGTTCTCCTATCGTGCCGAGAACAGACAGACCGAACAGCGTCTTTCCAAGATGGCGAAGATCCCGCCGATCCTGTTCGAGGATACCGACAAACTCGACGATATCGAAAAAGCCGGCTCGGGGGCGGACTCGGCGCGCTCGCTGCTCAGTACGCTCAAGCAGATCGTTTTGTACCATATTCCGTATTTCGTTATCACGTCCGTATATCTGGTACAGCGCGATCCGTGGCTCGTCGCGGCGCTTTTGATGATCTTTATACCCACGCTGCTGTATCAGTTCCTCGTGAAAAAGATATACCGGGACAAAGAGGACAAGGCGGCGCCGGACAGGCGTCTTTCGGCTCACTATTTCGAATGTGCTACATCACAGCAATTTCTCAAAGAGACGCGCCTGCTCGGAGGATTCTGGTATTTCTTCCGGTCGTTCAGCAATCTGTGGCGCAGACTGACGAAGCTCGACCGCAAGACGTCGTCAAAACAGCAGTGGCTTTTCTTCGGGGCGGAGCTTCTGACCTTCATGGGTCGGCTCGGCGTTTACTATTTGCTCTTCCGCTTCCTTCTCATCGGTCGGATCACGATAGGCGAGTTCGCAGCGGTCTTCACTTCCGTCGGAATGATCGAGGATAAGCTGCACCAGTTGTTCTACGGATCGTTTGCCACCGCTTCCCGCGATCTGCCGTTTATTGAGAACTACGTCAGATTTCTTGATATCCCCGAGGACAGCGCCCCCGACGTCGAGATTCCCTACGAGCTGGGTATCAGGATGCGCGACGTGTCCTTCTCCTACCCCAACGCCACGAAACGCGCGGTGGACGGCGTCAGCCTCGAGGTGAAGCCGAGGGAGACCGTCGCCATCGTGGGCGAGAACGGAAGCGGCAAGTCGACGCTCATCAAACTCCTCTGTGGGTACTACCGCCCGGATGAGGGCGAGGTGAGGATCGGAGGTTATCCGACCACGGAGATCTCCTTCAACTCCATAGCGAAGCGGCTCTCCGCCGTTTACCAGCGCTATCCCCAGTACGCGCTGACCCTGCGGGACAATCTGGTGATCGGCCAGTATGAGAAGGAGGTCACCGACGACAACCTGACCCGCGCCTGCGCCATGGCGGGCTTCTCGCCCGACGAGGAGTGGTTGACTCATGGGCTCGACACCATGCTGTCGCGCGCCTTCGACGACGGAGTCGGTATGTCCGGCGGTCAGGCGCAGAGGGTCTCCATCGCCCGGGCTTTCTACCGCGACTGTTCCGTGATGATCCTCGACGAGCCCACGGCGGCCATCGACCCGCTGGAGGAGACGAGGATCTACGAGAGATTCGCCAAACTGTCCCGGGACAAGACGTCGTTCATCGTCACTCACCGGCTTGGATCGGTCAGGATAGCCGACCGCATCGTCATGATGAAGGACGGCAGGATCGTCGAGATCGGCACCCACGACGAGCTGATGAAACAGGGCGGGGAATATAAGACGATGTTCGAGTCTCAGAGACAGTGGTACGAGGACGACGCCGAGGGCGAGCCCGCCCCGGCTGAATAGTTTTACTTACGCAGTATCCGCCCGGTTCCGATCACGGAACCGGGCGGTTTTACGGCGCGGCCGTCAATTCAACTTAAAACGAAAAGAGCGGTACAGACATTTTTTTAAATATAATTATTTTCTATGTTGACGTGACGTCGAGCCTGTGATATAATGTGCGCGAAAACACCGAATCAAAGATCCGACGAGCTGTGTTGCGCGCGAGGGAAGACCTATGGATAAAAAGCGTAAATTCGGATTGACGTCTAACGCCGCGTTCATAATGACAAAGATCTGGAAAGAGCAAAAAAGCGTCTTTCTCTTATATATTTGGACTGTCCCGGCCTTGATTTTGTCAAGGCTGGCGGACAGTTTTTTTGCGAAATACACCGTTTCCGCCGTCAGCGCGGGAGATATCCGGTTCCTGCTCGCGGTAGTGCTCGCCTTTGCCGCCGTCAAGCTTCTGATAGACGGAGGAAACGTTCTTTCTTCGACTCTGCTCAAAACAAAGAATTTTCGGGTCAGAGCGTCCTTTGTCAAAGAGTTTGCGGCTAAATATATGAGCCTTCCGTATGAGATGATCGAGTCGGAGGCAGGGCAGGACGAGGCGCAGAGAGCAAAAAACCAGCTTTTCGCCATGAATTACAATTCCGAGCTTTGCATTGAGACGTTTCCGTCTCTCATTGTCGCCGTCATATCCGGACTGCTCGGAGTCACAGTCTACGCGGGCATTATTTCAATGCTTAACCCGTTCATCATAATCGCGCTTGTCGTGATCTGCGTTACGAGCTTTATGCTTCAGAGGCATCTTTCACGGTTTGATCACGAAAACAAAACCGAGTACATTCCCATAGAGAGAAAGATCAACTACGTCAGCACCGAGGCGAGGAACTTTTCCTCCGTCAAGGATATCAGGATGTACGGTATATCCGCGTGGCTGAACAAAATATTCGAAGAGCAGTTCGGACTGTGGGTGAAGATCTGGAAGAGACGGTCGAGACTTAGCGCGTGTTTCACGATAATAACGGGAACGCTCAACGCCCTGTTCCGCCTCGGGGTTTACGTTTTCCTGTTTATCGAGTATTACCGCGGGGAAATCGACGTATCGGATTTTGTCCTGTATTTCAGCGTTATCACCGGCTTCAATTCGTGGCTTAATTCGCTCATATCCGACGTAGAGGGCCTGAACAGGATCTCATACGATATAGACGACTTGCACAGATTCCTGACCGAGGGCGATAAGGAGCCGGAGGAGAGCGGGATCGAAGAGACGGAAAACGCTATCGTTGCCGAAGACCTGCGTTTTTCATACACATCGGGTACGGATGAGGGAAAAGAAACGAAAGAGGTCATCCGAGGGATGAATTTCCGCATCCGTGACGGGGAGAAAATCGGGATCGTCGGACCGAACGGATCGGGGAAAACCACACTTGTCAAGTTGATCTGCGGTCTGTATACGCCGGATTCCGGGAAGTTGACCGTTTGCGGAAGAGACACGGCAAAGACGTCGAGGGAGGAAATATACGACTTGATCGCTCCGGTTTTTCAGGACGTGTATATGCTTCCCACGACGATAGAACGGAATATCGCCATGACGCCGTCTCCGGACCGGTCAAAAACCGATGAATGCATTGAAAAGGCAGGCCTCTCGGAAAAGATCGGATCGCTTCCGGAGGGCGCCGGGACCAATATCGTGAAAAGCGTGAGGGAGGACGCCGTGGCGCTGTCGGGCGGAGAGACGCAGAAGCTTGCCCTGGCACGCGCTCTTTACAAGGGCGGACGTGTTCTGATACTTGATGAGCCCACCGCGGCGCTTGATCCCCTTGCCGAAAGCGAAATGTACCGTAAGTACAGCGAGCTGACCGAGGGCGTGACCTCGATCTTCATTTCACACCGCCTTGCATCCACCCGCTTCTGCGACAGGATATTTCTCATCGACCGGGGAGTCATAGCAGAGGAGGGGACCCACGACGAGCTTATGGCACAGGGCGGAAAATACGCGACGATGTTCGAGGTCCAGAGCCGGTACTACAAGGACGGAACGGAGGCGGAAACGTGAAAAAACTGAGGAACGACCTGAAAATGATGACGGAGGGCGTCGGGTATATCCACCGCCTCGCACCTTGGAATCTGCTTGTCAAACTGTTCAAAAGCCTGTTCATTGCGATAACGCCTTTCGTTGATCTGTTTTTCTCCGCACTGATAATCGACTCGCTTATGAGACGCGACGGTATTGTCCGCTCTGTCATCTACGCGGTCCTGCTCATCGTCCTGAATCTTGTTTTTTCCATGGCTGCCGAAGTGTTCCAGATCATGAATTTCCGGATGTTCAACGGGATGTTCAGACGGTACAACATGCTGATCAGCAGTAAGGTCATGGCACTTGACTACGAGAAAATAGAGGACCCCGCGACTCACGTCACGGTGAACAATATAGACGACGCCATGAAAATAAGCAACTACGGGTTGATCAAGCTCCACAGCAGGATCCCCATATTTTTTCAGGACGGACTTGCCACGGTGTTCTCCGCCGGGATGATCATCTCCGTTTTGACCGTACGCGTGCCGGAAGGCGGCGCGTACTCCTCGCTGGCGACGTCTCCATTCCCGTTGATCGGTTTGTTGGCCGCCATCACAGCGGTCACCGCCTGGACGATCTTCTCCGGGAGCCGGATCGCCCGAAAAACGTACAGGCTTCTCGGGATCTTTTCGAAGGTCAACCGTGTATATGATTATTATCTCAACGATTATTTGTCGGGTCACAAGGCGGGGAAGGATATCAGACTCTATTCTCAGGACGATTTGATCCTTGACGAGATCGACGGGACGAACAAAAAGAGCTGTTCCATCGTAAAAAGCATCAACGGAACGTCGAGCCGGTATCAACTGGTCGGGACTGCGCTGAAAGTTGTGCTTATGATCACGGCGTATCTTTTTGTCGGGATCAAGGCGCTCGCCGGTGCCATTTCCGTGGGCGAGGTCGTGATGTATTCCGGAGCGATCCTCCAGTTTTCCGGCTCGTTTGCGGGAGCGGTGGACGCTTTGTCCCAGCTTGCCGCGAACAGACCGTATCTTAAAACCTTCCTCGACTTCATGCATTCTCCGGAGGCTAACACAGAGGCGGACGGGCCTCTTGACGTTTCCGAGGACATGGATTTCGAGATCGAGTTCAGGAACGTCAGTTTCAGGTATACCGGGACGGACAGGTATGCGCTCTCGGATGTTTCTTTCAAGGTGTCGAAAGGAGAAAAGATCGCTCTCGTGGGGACCAACGGAAGCGGCAAATCAACGCTGGTCAAACTCCTCTGCCGGCTGTATGAGCCGGAAAAGGGAAACATCCTTCTGAATGGGACCGATATTTCGACGATCGATTATCGGGATTATTTGAAATTTCTTTCGGTCGTCTTCCAGGACTTCAAACTGTTTTCGTTTTCTCTCGGACAGAATGTGGCGGCGGATACGGAATATGATCCTGAAACAGTACGGCGGTGTCTTTCAGAGGCGGGCTTCGACAGTAGAAGATACGACAAGGGGGACGGCCTTGATACGTATCTTTACAAGGATTTTGACGATGAAGGAATAGAACTGTCCGGCGGGGAGGCACAGAAGATATCTATAGCGCGTGCGCTGTACAAAAGATCGCCGTTTCTCGTTCTTGACGAGCCCACGTCTGCGCTTGATCCTGTTTCCGAATCGGAGATCTATTCGAATCTCGGGAAGATACTCCGGAACCGTACGGCAATGTTTATTTCGCACCGATTGTCGTCGTGCCGCTTCTGCGACAGGATAGTTGTGTTTGACAACGGAAGGCTTGTGGATTCCGGCACCCACGACGATCTTCTCGGGAGAGACGGCCTGTACGCCGAGATGTGGCACGCTCAGGCACAGTATTATGTCTGAATTTCGATCAAAATGTATCCGCCCGGTTCCGATCACGGAACCGGGCGGTTTTTTTGCGGTTTTATCTATTCTTTTTCTTCGCGTACTCCACCAACGCCTCGCCGACGATCCCGCCCTCGAAGGGGCGGTTGCCGTGGCCGTTTGGGACCCCTCCCGGGCCGTAAAATTCGCTGACCGTGCCGTACTGTCCGAGGATGCCGGAGTGGAGGATCGTCTCCGCGATCCCGTCCGCTCTTTCGTCGCCGAGGACCAGCGCGTCGTACAGCGCAAGCCCCGGTGTGTGGCCGCAGAATCCCTCGATCACTCCGGGACTGTTCGGAAAATATCCCGTATCCTCCCGCCGCAGCCCGAGGGCGTAAAGGGCGTCCGTCCTCTCCGTCCCGCCGGGCAGACGGATCCCGAGCCACAGGGGCAGAAGCAGGGCGTTCGTTAGATCCGTTTCCCGGGGCCGGTCGAAGACGTCCTCTTCGTCGCCGGCGTCGACGGTCCAGCTGTGGCGACCGTTTTTCATGAATCTGTCGAGGGCAGCGTACACTTTTTCGGCAAACGCAGAATATTCTTTCTCTCCGGTGTATTCCCCGAACCATCCGAGGGACCCCGCCGCCGCTGCGGTGGAGGCGAAGGAGGGATTGCACGGCTTAAAACGCAGCCGGTCCTCCGAGAAAAAGCTCCCGCAGACGCCGTACTCCTCGCCGTCCCGGGCGCAGCAGTACTGCTCGGTCTCGTCGCCGTTGAAGTCCATGAAAAGGTCGCACGCCCTGAGGAACCGTATCTGCTTGTCCGCCGCCCACCGGACTGACGGGAGGACGCGCTCCGCCACCCTCCGGTCTCCGCCGCGCCGCAGAAAATCGCGGAACAGGAGGATGTAGTACGCGGTGACCTCCGACGCGTCGTTGTTGAACGAGTGACCTATGAACGTGTCCGAGCCCATGGACCACCAGTTCGGGATGAAGCCGGCGATCTCCCACCGGGTGTGTATGTTGGTGAGGAGCCTGCCCGCCTCCTCCGTGTGTCCGCAGGCGAGAAGCAGGCGCGCCCCGCCGTTCGAATCCCTGACGTAGGAGTTGGCGTACTTCTTTATCCCCGCGATCATGCCGCCGTCACGGTTCTGCTGCATCTTGACCGTGAGAAGCAGCGACTCCACCACGTCCCGCAGCCGCCTGTCCCGGATCCGGGACGGAAATTCGCCCGAGTCGAGCCATTTTTTCCATTCTTCCGCGGCAGAGCGGATAAATTCCTCCGGCGCGGTATGATCCGCGGGGTAATCGCACCCGTAGGCGAAGTCGTGCCGGACCGGAACCGCCGCGGTCTCGCCGGGTTTGAGGCAAATGCCGATCTTCAGGCTGAATCCGTCCTTGCAGGGGACGCAAACGGCGCCCGGAACGGAGATCCTGAGCCGCCTCTCCGCGTGGTTTTTCGTCTCCCTGTTCCCGAAGCAGTATTCCCCCGCCTTTTTGACTATCTGCGCCGACCCGTCGCCGGGGATCACGGATCCCGCGTCGGCCTTCACGTTGATTTTCAAAAATATTTTCCGCTTTTCCGTCCGCTCGTTGCAGACCGTTATCAGCCTGAGCACGGACAGAGCTCCCGGAGGCGCCGCCTCGGTGACGGTGAGCCGCAGATCGCCCGCCCCCGCCATTCCGAAAAAGCACCCGCAGCCCCGGAGGCGGTACATCTCGAACTTTATTTCGCCCAGCCCGTCAACGGACACCGTCTCGGAATCGATGAAATTCGGGCAGGTGTAGTCCGGCCCCACGGCGAGATCCCACGTCCCGTCGGGCAGACCGGCGATCCCCACGACCCCGCTCCCGAGGAAATAGCCGTCCCTGTGGCCGAGCCACGGGATCCTCATCTTCGTCGCTTCCGCGATCCATTTTTCCATATAACGCCCTCCCGGAACGGATGATCGTTCATCACGTGATATTTTACCACACCGCGCCTCCGTCTTCAATAGGAACGGAGAGAAACGGGCAGGCTCCCTGAGCGTTTTCCGTCGAAAGAGACAAGCCATAATAATGAAACAAAGTTAAAATTGTGTAAAGTATTTTCCGGATGAGGTGGAATTTTCTTTTCAAATATGGTATAATTACGGGTGCGACTATACACAGAAATTTTATTATTGGAGGTATTTCCAAGTTATGTCAAAGAAGTATGTTTACCTGTTCACCGAAGGTAACGCCACCATGCGTAATCTTCTCGGCGGCAAGGGAGCAAACCTGGCCGAGATGACCAACATCGGTCTGCCCGTTCCCCAGGGCTTCACCATCACCACCGAGGCTTGCACCAAGTACTACGAGGACGGCAGGACCATCAATGACGAGATCATGGCTGAGATCATGGAATACGTCGCAAAGATGGAAGAGATCAACGGCAAGAAGTTCGGCGATCTCAAGAATCCTCTTCTCGTATCCGTTCGTTCCGGCGCAAGAGCGTCCATGCCCGGCATGATGGACACTATCCTCAACCTCGGT
>CACXCL010000260.1 GCA_902766115.1 uncultured Ruminococcus sp. | reverse complement strand
CCGTCCACCGAATCATCCTCGGTGAACGACACGACGGAGCCTCAGGAGTCGACTACCGGTTCCGGGACGACCGAACCGATTGATCCGGCGAGCGGGATATCTGCTTACGGTTTTTTAACTTACCTCTACATTGAAGCAGGTTCGCCGTCTTACGGATCTCACGCTGCAACTTCCAACCCCGGTATGCCGTCGTACAGCATGGAGGACATTTACAAATGGTTCAGGAACACCTTTAACACCAGCCCCGGGACTATCTCGGGCCAAAGCTCGGATCCGGATAACGATTATTTCGGAAAAGGAATTATGGCGGCTTTCCTTGACAACTTGTTAACTGCTCTTGATGTCGAACCTCCTGTCGTGAGAGAATGGCCCGGTTTTGATGACGTTCTCGACGGCAGATGGTACACACAGCACGTTATCAGGATGTACTGCGCCGGGCTTGTGGAACCCCGCGACGAGACCGAGTTCGGGATCGCCGATCCCGTCAGTTCCGGGGAAGGCTCAAAAGCGGCAAAGGATTTCATTACGTTCATTCGTGATTGCGGGATCGATGTTTCCGGAAATTGATCCGCAATTCGAGTCGATTATATATTCTGAAAGGAGAATGATATGAAAAAACTGCTTTGCACCGTTATTGCCGCGGTGATGCTTGTATCCGTCTGCGTAACGGCGAGCGCCGCTGGACTGGACGAGCTCCTGCGGGACTACGTGGGGGTCACCTACGACGGACATTCCGAGGATCAGCTGGCTCGATGGATGCTGGCGCAGGCCGAGATCGACTGGATCTACAGAGGATACTGGGGCGACTGTTACGAGGCGATCCGGTATAACGGGCAGTATGTGACGGATGCGATTTACCTCGACAGCCACGGTATCGAATGGAAGACTGACGGAGTCGTGGACGAGGCGGCCATGGCCCGCCTTCGCGAGTTGACGGCCGGGAAGCAAGCTGAGATCGACAGATGGTTTATGTCTGAATACTTGGGACTATCGCTTTATGACGATGACGTGATTCTTGTGGTATACGAGAATTCATACCCTAGTGACCTCAAGCCGGAATCGTTTCCTTATCTGGACGTGGAATACGCGGAAGCGATCATGCCGGGACAGCATCCGATCATTAAGATCAAACTCAACCCAAAGGAGGGCGGATGGGATATTTTCGAGGAGATCGAAAAACTGCTTGCGGGATCCGAGTATCCGATCAGATCCGCCGAGCCCAATTATCACAGTATTTTTTACTGCCTGGATGGGATGAGTAACGGCGCCGTCGCGAGGGCCGATTTCGACGACGTACGGGATAACCGATATTACAGCAGAGCCGTTTCAGTCCTTTCGGCGCTGGGTATCGTCAAGGGCGTCTCAAAGGATCAATTCGCACCAGAAGCCGTTACCACCCGCGCCATGATGGCGGAGATACTGTACCGAATCGACACCATGTTCGGCAGAAAGTTCGCAGAAGCCGGCAAACCGGAAGGATATCAGCCTTTCACGGACGTCAAAGGAAAATGGTACTGGGGTGCAGCCGACTGGGCACGCCTTACGGGAGTGGTCGAGGGTTACCCGGACGGGACGTTCCGCGGAGACCGTCCCATCACCCGCGCCGAGGCGGCGACCATGCTTTACAGGTACTTCAAGTTTGCGGGACTTGATCCGTCGAACGCGGAGGGGCGGGACGTCATGCGGTTCAATGACGGGAACAAAATACCCTCCTGGGCGAAAGAGGCGGTAAACTATCTTTGGAAAAAAGGAATGATGGTCGGCGTCTCAGAGGAGTCGTTTGACCCGAAAGGCATGATGAACCGTGCAATGATCGCCACCGTGGCGTACAGAGTTGTGACGGAGTACGGGAAAGTCGACGACCCTGTCGTTTTGGCGGAGCAAACCGGCGGTATAACAGACGGGCTCGGACTCAACGTCTCCGTGAACGCGTGGATAGATAAAATGCCCGGACCTCCCGGCCCGTCGTACAACAAATACCATTACGTTGTGACCCTGGAACGCAAGGTAAAGACCGGAGAGGAGATGCCTGATATCGCAGTGCAGGCAGAGATAGACGGCCATACCTACCTGCTTGAGAGGGACAAGACCGGACTCAAGGATTATTCCTCGTACAGGATCTCGCTCGAAGACAGAAAGTATCTCGCATACGGGAGTTTTCAGTTCGGGGGCTATGTCGTCAGCGAAGTGACGTTCTCCCTCGGCGGGCAGACCGAAACGAGGAGTTACGGCTCTTCGATATCCGTCACGTACTGATACTGCCGCGATTATTATCCGAATAGAAAATCGCCCCTCGGGGGCGGTTTTCTTATGTCCGCGGCATGGACGCCAGCCGGACGGTGCTGTCGATCAAATCAGAATGATCGCCGGGGGAAAACTTTTCCCGGACTACCTTCAAAAGCATTATTGCAGCCGCGGGCAACCGCGGCTCATCTTTTTTCACATATCGCGGCGGGGACGAAAAAACAGGCGCGGAAACGACTCCGCGCCTGTCTTGTTGATCAGGGGTCACAT
>CACXCL010000259.1 GCA_902766115.1 uncultured Ruminococcus sp. | reverse complement strand
GCGGAGCGTACAATATGCGCGCCGAGTACAACGTGTTCGACAGAGTGTGCTATAACGGCGACGACACCGGAGCCATCAACAACTGGGGGAGCGTCGAAAAGGGCGGAAATCTGGTCACGCACAATTTGTTCATGCACATCACGGGAGGCGGCAACGGACGGTACGGCCTGTACCTCGACGCCACGTCAGGCACGGCGGTGATCTCCAATCTGTTCTACGACTGCTGGATACCCGTCATGAACCACGACATCTGCAAGTACAACACCTACAGCGACAACGTGTCGATCTCCCTCAACGAAGGACCGTATCCCATTGCCTGCGACACTCACGCCGGCGAGTTCACCCGGGAGATGATGGAGCAGGACAAGCCCGGGGAGGTCTTGTCTCATGAATTTTACGCCGCATGGGTAAAAGCGTTCGAATTCTACGACGCCCGTCCCGAGCTCAAGGCGAGGCTGGCTGAGGAGTGGCCCGGATACTTCGATATCACCACGGATATCGAGAGATGGGACGAGCCGGAATTCTGTCTCAACCCGTCGCTGGTGATAACGGGCAACCGTGAGTTCAGCAAATCGGGCGATCCGGTGGTTTATAAAGACATCGTGATGAAATTCTCGAAGGTCGAGAACAATCAGGGAATACCGCTGACGGAAAACCCGTTGTTCGTGAACCCGACAATCGGCGACTACCGGATCCGCGACGACGTGACGGACTTCCCGGATATCGAATTCGAGAAGATAGGAAGATATTGAGAAAAAGGCGCGGGACCCGCGCCTTTTTCAGTGAAGAGAGAAGAGAGAAGAGGGAAGAGAATCGGTAAAAAACGCAAACGGCGCGCCGTTTGCGTTTTTTTTCATTGACAAAGAGGTTGGAGGATGGTATCATTAGGGCGGAGATACTCTTTACGGAGGTTTTTTGAAATGAAAAAACTGATTTGCATGATCCTGGCGGCTCTGATGCTTGTCGGGACGGTGGTCTCCGTCTCCGCGGCGGAGACGGCGGCATTCAGCGACGTGAAAACGTCCCGCTGGAGCTACGGCGCCATAAAATACGCCGTTGAAAAAGGCTACATGAACGGTATCGGCGGGGGCAAGTTTGACCCGGCGGGATCCATGACGAGAGGCATGGTCGTGACTGTGCTCTATCGCCGCGAGGGATCTCCTGAGGTGACGTTCCGGAACGATTTTTCGGACGTCAAAGCGGGTAAATATTACTCCGACGCCGTTATCTGGGCGAAAGACGAGGGCGTTGTGAATGGCATCACCGAAACGACCTTTGAACCCAACGGAAAGATAACGAGAGAACAGCTTGCGACCATGCTGTCGAGATTCTCGGAGCGGTGTCTTGTCTCCGTCCCCGACAGAGCCGACCTCTCGGGCTATCCGGACGCCGACAAGATCCACAATTACGCCAAGGACGCCATGGCCTGGGCGAATGAGGCGAACCTCATCAAGGGAATGAGCGACGGCACTCTGTCGCCCCGCGGAAACGCCACACGCGAGCAGTTTGCCACGATCCTCAAGAGATTTGACGACACCTTCACCCTCGCTTACAACGAGCCGGTGCTGATAAGTCAGCACACAGAAAAGGAATATCCTCTCGTTGATAACGCCGACTTGTACGTCGCGACTGACGGTGACGACGATGCGACGGGCGACTTCGATCATCCTCTCGCCACATTCGCGGGAGCCGCGGCGAAGGTCCGTGAGATAAAGGGATCGAAAACCGGCGATATCGTCGTGGCGTTCAAAGCCGGGGACTACGGTCCCGTGGAACTCAGACTCGGACCTGAGGACTCCGGAAGCGAGGATCAGAGGATAACATACTGCGCCTACGGCGACGGCGAAGTCACCTTTGACAACGGCGTCACGCTGAAGGAATCCGACTTCCTGCCTCTGGACGACAGTGATGAGGCGCTCTTCGATCCCGCGAATGCCGACAAGATCAAAAAAGTGGACATAGGCTCCCGTCTCGGGACTGTGCCGTCCTACGAAGATTTCGCTATGTTCAGCGACGACGAACTTTGCTCCGTCGCGCGGTTTCCCAACAAGTACCAGGACGGCACCGACCAGTATACTCAGGCGGCGGAGACCTACGACCCCGAAAACCTCCTAATATTCCACTCCCTGCTTCAAAACAGGCTGAAGAAGTACGACGACAGCGTATTTCCGGAGATGAGGATCTACGGATACATTGTCCGTGGCTATAGGAAGGACACCTTCGAGATACAGTCCTACGACAAGGAGAACCACCTTCTGAAGGTGGGCAAGAGCTCCTCCAACGAGTTCGGCGGGAAACTGAGATCGGGCTGGCGCGACGCCGACGGTCAGGGCATCCGGATGATCGTCATGAACGTGCCCTACGAGCTTAACTACAAAGGGGAGTACTGGCTTGACCGCTCGACCGGCATTCTTTACGTGTACGAGCCTGAGGGGAGTTACCACATTCCCATGTCTCACGGCGAAAAAAGGCTCTACGGCCTGCAGAGTTACGACACCGGCGACGCAGGAACCGCCTCCGAGACCTACTGTGCGATCTATGCGGAGGATGCGGGATATATCACGTTCCGGGGCCTGCACTTCACCAACAACGTGGGCACGTTCCTCATGGGATACAAGACCTCGTTTTTTGAGATCGACAGATGCAGATTCGACTGCAACAACGGCCGTGACATGGTCCTGTTCGAGAAGTCCCTGCCCGATAAGGATCTGGGTCTTCGCGTGACTGACAGCGAGTTTGACCTCTGCGTGGGCCGCCACGTGTTCATCTTCGACAACGCTTCGGAGGCGGACAGATACACCAACCGCAGCGAGGTTCTGGTGGACAACTGTCTCTTTGCTCACTCCAATCTGAAGTTCGACGCCGAGGGCGCCGTCAATCTCCACGCCTGCTCCGGCGGCGTGGTCTCTCACAACAGATTCGAGAACTGCTTCCGCTACGCCGTGATGTTCACGAGCTCCTGCGACGTGATCGTGGAGTACAACGACTTCAACTCCGCCATGACAAACTCCGATGACGGCGGCGTGACCCGCGGCTGCGGAGATATCGAGGGCAACAACATCGTCCGCTACAACTTCTACAACACCATATCGACCGGCAGCGTGGGGCGCATGGCTCACTACTGCGACAACGGCGACTGCGGCACCAAAATGTACTCCAATCTGATGTACCACGCCGGCTCGGTCACGTACCACGGCTCCGGCCGCGACAACTCCCTGAACTACAACGTCATGATCGACAGCAGCTCCGGTATGGGGTCGCAGATGGGCCAGATCATGGAAATGGGTCTTGACGCCGCCAAGGCGGACGACTGGATAATAGGGAACATCCTGAACAAGTATGACAGATTCAAGATAAGGGTCGAGAACGATCCGTCCTACGGCGAAGAGGCGGAGAAGAGAAGGCCCGGGATCACCACCTACACCACGGACCTTGCCCATCTCGGTGAGAGCGTTTACGCGCTGGCGCCCACCAGCGAGTTTATCGGAAACCTGTTCATAAACGACGACAAGGAAGTTATGCTCGGTTTTGCAAGCAACGCGGCGGAGTTCTGCACCGTGGAAGGGAACACGGCGTACGACTACGGCGAGAATCCGATCTTCGTGAATCCCACCATCGGCGATTACCGCATCCGCGAGGGCGCCGACTTCCCGGATTTCCATTTTGAAGAAATAGGAAGATATTAAAGAAGGTTTGAGACCGGTTTAAAATACGGAAAGCGTCATTTCGGGACCGGGACCGCCTGACGGCTGTCCCGGTTTCGGCGTTTATCGGAAAAAATTGAAAATCGGTCTTGACATTGCTCCCCCGTCATGGTAAAATATGCGAGGTGCTCAAAAGAGCGCCCCGCGTACGCTACTGTGGCTCAGTTGGTAGAGCAGCTGATTCGTAATCAGCAGGTCGCCGGTTCGAGTCCGGCCAGTAGCTCTGAAAAAACCTCGCTCAAGCGAGGTTTTTTCAATGAAGTCGCCCCTCGGGGGCGAGCGAAGAAATGAAAACGCTGCGCTGATGAAGACGCCCCTGCGGGGCTGATTACCCGGGGCGACTTCGCTTCATCAGCGAGCAGAGCGAGCGACTTCATCAGGGCGTCAGCCCGACTTTATCAGTCGGCTAAAATCGAGCCGCTGTATTTTTGCTTTAAAACCGTGAACATGGAGGACCGTATGACAAACTACGAAAGAATGAAAGCCGGGCTGATCTACGACCCGGCGGATCCGGAGATCGCCGCGGAGCAGGGCGCGTATCTCGAAAAGCTGTACGACTTCAACAACCTCCGCCCGACGGATATCGAGGGGAAGACCAGGTACATGAAGGAGACCTTCGCCGGGTGCGGAGAGGGATGCTATATAGAACTGCCGTTTCACGCCAACTGGGGCGGACGGAACGTCCATTTCGGCTCCTTCGTCTATGCAAACTTCGGACTCACCCTGGTGGACGACGACTTCATTTACGTGGGCGACCGGGTCAAGTTCGGTCCTCACGTGACCATAACGACTGCCGGTCATCCCGTGGATCCGGAGCTTCGCGCAAGGGGGCTCCAGTTCAACAGGGAAGTGCGCATCGGCAACAACGTGTGGGTGGGCGCCGGCGCCCTCATCATGCCCGGCGTCACCGTGGGTGACAACAGCGTAATAGGCGCCGGATCGGTGGTGACCCGGGACGTGCCACCGGGCGTGGTTGCGGTGGGGGTCCCCTGCCGGGTCCTCCGGGAGATCGGCGACCGCGATCGGGAGTATTTCTTCAGAAACGAGAGGATCGACCGGGAAAATTTGTGATCCCCGGCGTCCGCCCCTTGACTGATACAAGACAAAGTAGTACAATATCCTTCGTACCTTATTGTTTCCGGAGACTGTATCATGCTGAAATCACACCGCGTACACGCAGATTCCCTCGACCTTACCGTGGGGAATCCGTTTCTTGTCATAATAAAATTCGCCGTGCCGATGATGCTCAGCCAGGTTTTCCAGCAGCTTTACAACACCGCAGACAGCCTCATCGTGGGCCGTTACCTCGGCACCGATCGCCTTGCCGCCGTCAGCTCGTCCGGGCCCCTCATATTCATGATGGTAAGCTTCTACGAGGGCCTCTTCATGGGTGCGGGAGTCCTTATCTCCCGCTTTTTCGGGGAGCGAAACGAGGACGGCGTCTCCCGCGCCGTCCACACGGACGTGGCGGTAGGTCTCATAAGCGGAGCGGTCCTCACCACGGTCGGGATGCTCTGCACCCCCGTCTTTCTCCGCTGGATGAACACTGACCCCGACGTTCTGCCCCTGGCGATCGAATACTTCAGAGTCTATTTTGCGGGCTCCATGGCGCTGATAATATACAACATGTCCCGCGGCATCATGATGGCGGTGGGCGACAG
>CACXCL010000258.1 GCA_902766115.1 uncultured Ruminococcus sp. | reverse complement strand
ATCGTGGTCGGCGTCATTCTTGAGACCATCCGCGAGATCGAGGCTCAGCTCACCATGAGACACTACAAGGGATTCCTTGAGTAAGGCAGGAGTGCGATGAGCAGAAAAATCAGTCTGATCCTTCTCGGCGCACCCGGCGCCGGAAAGGGTACGCAGGCGGAGATCATATCGGAAAGGTATTCCATACCCGCCATCTCCACCGGAGCGATCATCCGCGAGGCGATCGCGTCCGGCTCGGAGCTTGGTATGAAGGTTCAGGAATACACCAACCGGGGCGACCTCGTTCCCGATGAGGTCGTGATCGATATAATCAAGGAACGGCTGAGCAGACCCGACTGCGAAGGCGGGTTCATCCTCGACGGATTTCCCCGTACGGTGCCTCAGGCCGAGGCTCTCGACAGACTCGGCGTAGAGATAACGGACGTTATCTCCATCGAGGTCTCCGACGAGGCGATCATGGAGAGAATGAGCGGCCGCAGAGTCTGTAAAGCATGCGGCTCCACCTTCCACGTCAGGTATAATCCTTCGCCGAACGGCGAGTACTGCAGATGCGGCGAACCTCTCAGCATCCGCGCAGACGACCGTCCGGAGGTGGTCGAGAGCAGGCTTCGCGTCTATCACGAACAGACCGAGCCGCTCAAGGCATACTACGAGTCGAAGGGCAAGCTGAAGATCGTTCTTGGCCAGGAAAAGCTCGAAGACACCACAGCGCTGACAACTGCGGCGCTGGAAGGGATCGACTGATCCCGGTGCGAGAGCAGGAAAAGGTTCTATTGAGTGCTGAAGCATGATTGTTATCAAAAACTCCGAACAACTTAAAAAAATGCGCGTCGCCGGTCGGATAACCGGCGAGGCGCTCGCCCTGGCGGGCGAAATGGTCCGCGAAGGCATCACCACGAAGCAGCTTGACGAGAAGATCCGCAACCACATCGAGAAATGCGGCGCAAGGCCGTCGTTCCTCGGGTACGGAGGCTTCCCGGCCAGCGCGTGCATATCGCTCAACAACGAAGTCATCCACGGCATCCCGTCTCATGACAGGGTGCTGAAGGAGGGCGACATTGTGAAGATAGACGTGGGCGCCTTCAAAGACGGGTTTCACGGTGACAGCGCCAACACCTTCCCGGTGGGGAAGGTCGCGCCCGAGGTACAGCGCCTTATCGACGTGACGAGAGAATCGTTCGAGCTGGGCGCCGCTCAGGTGGCTGAAGGCGCGAGGATCGGAGATATAGGCCATGCCGTTGAAGCGCACGTTACGGCGAACGGGTTTTCCGTCGTCCGCAAGTACGTGGGTCACGGCGTAGGCGCGGATCTCCACGAGGACCCCAACGTGCCGAACTACGGCACGCCGGGCAGAGGGCCGAGACTTTACCGCGGCATGGTCATCGCCATCGAGCCGATGGTCAACATGGGCGGCCCCGACGTTCTCGAACTTCGCGACGGTTGGACCGTTATCACCAGGGACTCCAGTCTGTCGGCGCATTATGAGCATACCGTCGCTCTGACCGACAACGGAGTAGAGTTTCTGACAAAGATATGAGCGTTATCATGAAAGACGGATGCGCCAATCCGTTTCTCGGCGCTGTCGTGCGATCCACGGCGGGCCGCGACCGCAAGAGACTGTTCCTTGTGACAGACGTCACCATGGACGGCTCGGTGATCCTGCTGACGGTAGTCAACGGATCCCTCAGACGGGTCGCGGACGGGAAGCGGAAGAACGTAAAACACGTCGAAGTGATCGGAAGGCTGACGGACGGGGAGTGGAACGAATACGTCTCATCTCCCGACGACGGGACCGTTAGACGGATCCTCGCCGGGTACGACAGCGGACCGCGAGACGCCCGACAATGAACAATCGCCAAATTCAGGCGCTTGGTAAAACAAGAACGGAGAATTGATTATATGCCAAAAGATGATGTGATCGAATTTGAAGGCACGGTCGTCGAGGCGCTGCCCAACGCCACCTTCAAGGTCAAACTCCCGAACGGTATGATCGTAACGGCTCATATCTCGGGCAAGCTCAGAATGAATTATATCAAGATCCTCCCCGGGGACAACGTGAAGATCGAGGTTTCGATCTACGATCCCACCAAGGGAAGGATAACGTGGCGGACCAAGAGCTGACGGGCGACCGTCCGCTCCGGAAAGCCGGGCAATCATATGGAGAAAGGTGGTAAAAACTGTGAAAGTTAAACCTTCCGTAAAGAAAATTTGCGACAAGTGCAAGATCATAAAGCGCCACGGCAAAGTCATGGTGATTTGTGACAATCCGAAGCACAAGCAGAGACAGGGCTGAGCCCTGAATACCTAAAAAGAGAGGTGAAAGATAGAAAATGGCTCGTATTTCAGGTGTTGATATCCCGAACAATAAGAGAATCGAGTACGCACTGACTTACATCTACGGCATCGGCCTCAAGAGCTCCCAGGATATCCTGGCGAAGACCGGTATCGACCCCGACACCAGGGCGAAGGACCTGACCGAGGACGATATCGCGAAGCTCCGTGACGAGATCGAAAACAATTACAAGGTCGAAGGTGAGCTGCGCCGTGAAGTTGCCCTCAACATCAAGCGTCTTGTTGAGATCAACTGCTACAGGGGCATCCGCCACAGAAAGGGTCTTCCCGTCCGCGGTCAGAGAACAAAGACCAACGCGAGAACGAGAAAAGGTCCCGCCAAGACCATCGCCAACAAGAAAAAGTAAAGGAGTGAGAGAGAGCAAATGGCAAAGGTTGCAAGAAAAACCATTAAGAAGCGCCGTGACAGAAAGAATATTGAAAAAGGTGCGGCTCATATCCGCT
>CACXCL010000257.1 GCA_902766115.1 uncultured Ruminococcus sp. | reverse complement strand
GCCGAAATACGATCCTCCGATGGACTTGCCCGGCGCGACGTTCTCAAGGGAGCCGCCGCTCCAGCCGAGCTTTTCGGCTTCCTTCTTGGTGATAAAGTTGTTCGGGAGTTTGCCGTAGACGTGGATATACAGCGCCACGTCATCCTTCGACGTGTAGGAGCCGTTCTCGTCCGGGATCTTCTCATCCGGTTTTCCGGTCTCTTTTTTCGCCTCTTTTTTCGTCTCTTTCGAGTCGTCCCGTCGGGCTTCCGTCGCGGGTTCGGTCACGACCTCCACCGTCTGCTTCGGCTCATTTGCCTCGCGCCCGCTTCTTTTTTTCGCCGGAGCGCACGACGTGAGCAGCGCCCCGACCGCGGTCAGGAGCACCAGTAGCAGCGCGATTGTCCGTCTCATTTTTTTCTTCATACCTGATCATCATGCCTTTCGATCATGCGTTGTTCGTGGGGAGGTACGGCGGCTCGACCCGCGTGACTTCGTATCCCTTGTCGGTCAGGAGCTTCACAAGCCCCGCGTCCCCGAGCATGTGCGCCGCGCCCACGGCGAAGAACACCGTCTTGCCGCTTTTGAGGTACGACTCGGCTTTGTCCGCCATTCCGAGATTCCGCTCTTCGCCCATCTTTCGGTTGTATTCCTCGATCAAGGCGATCTGATCATCGGTCAGGTCCTGCTCCTGCTCGTCCTCGGAACCGAGGATGAATTCCTCAAGGGCGTCCGTATCGCCCCGGAGCCACGTTTCGTACATCTCCTGCAGGTCGGCCTGATACTCGTCGGAATTGTCGACTGTGTCTTCGATCAACAGAACGTACAGCTCTTCAGGAAAACCGTTCATCAGTCCGTACTGGAAATGCGCGGATTCAACCTCGAGTATCTCCATGCCGCGCTCATACGCACGGTCCAGAAGCAGTCCGTCCATTCCGTAATCGGGGGAGAGCCCTGAGGGCTTGATCAAAGCCTGATCGAGGGTCTGCTCCCATATGGCGAGATTGTATCTCTCCAACAGCGGAGAGTAGTCGCCGCCCGATTTGATGATCTCGAGGGATCTCTCGTAAAGATCCTCCGTGATGTGGTCGCGGACCGTGGTTCCGTCCGTGTAGAGGAACTGTTGTATCTCGTTTATCGCCGAGGTAAGGTCGTTCTCGAACGCTACGATGTCGAACTCCACCGCCAGGGCGTCGCACTTGTCGAACAGGTCTCCGACGGCGGCAAGAGCGCCGTCGCTCCTTCCGTCGCCCACGTGGATGGTCCCGAGCAGATACAGAGTTCGCTCTCCGTCCGTGACGCGCCACAGGGCGGGGGAGATATCCCCGTCGGGCTCCGGCTCCGGTCCGTCTGTCTCGGGCAGACCGGAGGGCACGCCTCCGGTTTCCACAGGCTCCTTTTTGACCGGCGCGGTCTCAGCCCTGCCGCCGGAACGCTTCGCACATCCCGCGAGAGAGGCGAGGATCAGCACAAGCACGAGAATGAATGACAGTAATTTCTTTGACATGGATATCCCTCCGGAAACGTATTACAAGCGGTTGTCGGGAAGATTCCCTTATGTAAAATTATATCAAACGCTCCGGTGGTTGTCAATGAGGATCCTTTGCCCGAGTCTCATGAGACGATCAAAAACGGGAGGATAAAACATATCCTCCCGTTTTTCTTTTACATGTTTTCCGCCAGCTTGCACCGGACGGTGTATCTCGCCGTTCCGGACAGGGTACAGGTGTAAAGGGTGAGGTCCCATTCGTCCGAGATCATATACCGCACGGCGTCGGGAGCGACCGACTCCGTTTTCACCACCTCGTAAACGTATCTTTTTCCCTCAGCATCCGTGAAGATCACCCCGGCGCCCTCCCGCAGGCTCCCGAGCCGCCCGAAGTGGACCGTGTAATTATGACCGCAGATCACGAATCCCGGCCGGGACGGCACGCCGAAATACCTGCACGGTCCGTCCTTAAGTTTTTCCTCGTCGCACCCGCCGTTGACCGGCAGCTCCAGCCCGAGATCGGGGAAAGAGACGTATCCGATATACTTTTGTCCGCCGATATCCACCGTTCCGCCGTATTCGTACGCTTCTCCGCCGCGGATCGCCGCGGGTCCCGCCTCCGCGGAGGCGGCTTCCGCCGCCGGGCGCAGCTTTTCCATCACAGAGGCGGCCGCCCTCCCGGCGCGGGCGGTGTCCCGCAGGTTATGAGCCGCGAGGATCAGGGCAACCGCCACAAACAGCATCCCCGCCGATATCAGGACGGCGCCCGCGACGGTCTTTTTATCTGCTGTCTTCACGGCTTTTTGCCCTTCGGACGGTCAGTCCCGCGGCGCAGAGCGCGATCCCGACGGCTGCGAACGCCGGGACCGGCCACCACAACAGACCGGTCGGCTGGATCGGCGGGACGCCGGGTACGTCATCCCGGGACGGTCTCCTGATATTCGTAATGATGAACGTGTCTCCGTCGGTCTCGTATTCCGTGAGGTAAAAGTCTACCTTCTCCTCGGATACCGCGTATTCCCCCGCGGGGTCGAGACCGAACCATACGAATTTCCAGCCGTTTTCCGGTCCCACCGTCGCCGTGTCGTACAATACGCCGTTTTTGTAGAGGAAGACCGTGACTTTTTCCGGCCGGTCGCCGGATATGCCCTCGTCGTCCCACCTGACGACGACCTCCTTGGTGACCGATCCCCCGGGCGCATCTCTCCTGACGTACTTCGGAGTCGAAATGACGCTGTACCGCGGCTCGTCGCCGGCGGCGACGCCTCCCCCTTCAAACCGGTTCTGATACGGCAGTATCACGAGAAACGGCTTCGTTTCGTAGGTGGACCCGTCAGATGTGAACGACCTTCCGACCAGGAGATACACTCCGCTTTTTACCGTCGCCGACGCCAGCCCGTCGCCCCCGACGGTGAGGGTGAGGTAGGGGGAGATCCCTTTTTTCATAGCCTCCGCCGCCAGTGTTCCGGCGCAGGCTTGCCAAGAGTCGGGATCCTCCGGGTCCGGATCCGCCGGAGCGTCACGGAAGGATCCCGAGAGAGTCCATTCCGCGGTCCCGTCCGTGTCTCCGACACGGTACGCGTCAAAAACCGCGCCTGTGAGCGGCTTTCCCGTCTCCCTGTCGTGAAAATCCACCGCGAGTCCGCAGTCTGCGTCAACTCCGCCGTCTCCGGCGCGGACAGGCGCCCGCAGTACGGACAGCGCCGCAAAGCAGAGCAGGATCAGGCAAATAAGCCTTTCAGATACCGTTTTGGTTTTCGTCATATTCATCACCCTCCGGCGTGGAGTATTTTTTTTCGTGTTCACGGCGCTCTGGATCCAGGCGGCCGCAAGTATTATGAGAAGGATCGGCACGAGAATGAACGGAGCCACGGCAAGAGGCTTTGCCGTCACCGCCTCGGACGTGATCCGAACCCCGGAGGCGTCCTCGCCGTTCGGTATCCTGCTTCCTCTGACGAGGAGCCTCTGTGTGTTGACTCCGTAGGGCGTACAGGTCAGGAGAGTGCACAGGTCGCGCCCGTCCTCCGGCATGAGATCCTTCGTGTCCGTGGGCTCCACGGCAAAGGGATCCCGTTCCACACGGTAGGTCAGCACCTCGTTCAGCACCCGTATCACGAAGACGTCGCCGACCTCGAGCTTGTCAAGATCGGTGAAAAGCCTCGCCCCCGGAAGTCCCCGGTGGCCGGACAGTACCGCGTGGTTCCCCTCGCCGCCCACGGGCAGGCCGGTCCCCTCGAGATGACCCGCCGCGCCTGCGAGAACGCTGTCCGACGTCCCGTGATAGATCGGCAGAGTGACGCCGATCTTTTTGATCTCGATATACCCGATCATTCCGTTGCCGTCCACGTTCAGCAGGTCTCCGTACTCCTTCCCGCCGCCGCCCCAGCCGTTTTTCCTGAGTTTTTCGTTGTACTTCCCGGCGTCGCCGAGCATCCTCTCATATTCTGCGCTGCCGATTTCTCCGACGGTCTCGGAGTAATGAGAGATCACCTTCGTCTGACGGACGGTGTTCAGAAAATTGCTGACGGAAGGATACAGCACGAGGGACAGCCCGGCAAGGAACAACAGGATCAGCGACGCCGTGACGGCGGCGCTTCGTATTTTTCTCTTTTTCATTGCCGCGCTCTCCTTTGTGCTTTATCCGGGGAGGGGAAGCCCCCTCCCCGCAAGCGTCCGAAACGGTTTATTTCGCGCCGACGCGCTTCTTGGTGACGAGCACCGTGATCGCCACTGCGATAAGGATACCGCCGATCACGTAAAGTACCGTCGTACCCATTCCGCCGGTCTCGGGCAGGACAGTTCCCGCCGGGTTGGCGACGGTGCAGGTCGCCGTCATGGTGTCGCCGTCCGTCTCCATTGCGACGCCGTCGATGGATGCGGCAAGGACTTTTTCGCCCGCGGTCGCGCCGTCGGTCAGGGTGAGGACGATGACGAAGGGATCGGTGGCTTTCTTGAAGCCCAGAGGCGCCTTTTTCTCCACGAGGTAATATGTCCCGGCGTCAAGACCGTCGAAGGAGACCTTGCCGTTCTGTCCGGTGGTCATAACGGAGGCTTCCGACTCGCTGACCCAGCTCACCGCGCCGTTGGCGTATGAGTAGTACAGGTCTTCGACCCCGTCCTCCCTGTAGAGCACGAATTCCGCTCCGGCAAGGGTCGCCGTGTCGTCCGCGCTGTCGACCTTTATCACGTCCACGTTGAAGGTGTACACCTCGACCACTGCCGGCGGATTGTCCTCACAGAAGGAGGTGGCGTCGGCAGGATCGTTGCTGTATCTGAGCGTCGCGGAGTTGGTCTCTCCGTCGCGCTCCACGGCGTTCCCGTTCACCGTGGCGGTGTAGATCACCGTGACGGCGTCGCCGAGATGGTCCTCGAGTCCGACAAGATCCGCGCGCCATGTAAAGCCGTTGCTTCCTGCGGTGTAGGCGCCGACGGGATCCGCGACGGTCGCACCGTCGCCGTTGTCGAAGACGACGTCGTCCCCGAAGAGGACGCGGATCGATCCGGAGAAGGTGAGACCTTCGCTCATGGTGTCGGAGATCTCATAGTAGAAGGCGGTGTAACCCGTGATATCCTCGGGAAGGGCGCCGGTGACGGTGTAGGTGATCTCCTGTCCCACAAGGACCGTTCCGTCGTCGTCGTCAGCTGTCTTTTCGATCACGAGGGGCACGTTCTTGTCGTAGATCACGGCGTCGGGATCCGTGCTTGTCAGGTTGCAGAGGGAGCCGTTGTCGGTGGTCACGAAATAGTATGCCAGGGGCAGATCATCGACCGTGCCGTTCTCCAGCGGGTAAACGCTCAGTATGGTATCGGGCCAGGTCTCGAGATAATCCGAGAGGAACGCCGCGAAATCCGCCGCGCTGAAGTCTGCGGTGAAATCAACGGTGTAGACGGAGTCGGTGTTGGACTTCGTCACGGTGAACCCGCTGTTCTCCCTGCCGGCGTACTGCTTCATGGCTGAGAGGAACCGCGTGGTGGCGCCGCCCATCACGTCGAAGGTGTACGCGTAATGGCCTTCGCCGTCGTAGGTCATGTCGAACAGTTTGTACGCCGTGTAGGTCTTGCCGGGCGCGGGGTTCCGGACGGTGATGCTTCCGGTCCCGTCTTCTTCTGAGGTGGCCGCGAAGATCGCGGTCCCCAGTGTCGCCGCCATAAGGACGGCAAGGACAAGTGCGAGGATCTTTCTTGCTTTCATTGTGTTGCTTCCTTTCTTTGTTTTGATTTGTTGTTTTATTATTCGGTCACGACCGGGCGCGAGTTATTGCCGCGGTTAAAAGGAACGCTGTTTTCCGGCCCTCCTTTCCCTTGTGCGCCCCAAAGTGAGACCGAGCATCAGAGCGGAAGCCATGAGAGCGCATCCGCCTAATGTGTAAAGAAATGTGCCGGAGCCGCCAGTTGCGGGAAGTTCGAACCCGGGTCTGTTTGTGAAGGTCACGGCGACGTCGCCGCCCAAAGCGGGTACCGTGCACGCGTCGCCCTCCCGGGAGGAGGAATCGCCAATGCGGTATGACGCCAGATATCCCGGATGTGACGTCTCCGTCACCACCGCCGTCGCTCCGGAGGGGACCGAGGTGATCACGATCTCCTCTCCGTCTCCGAGAAGGAAAGTCGCCGTATCGCCGTCGACGGAGAGGTTCTCCCCGCCGAGGGCGGACAGATCCCCGATCCTCTCGCCGTCGCCGTCGTAGAGCTCCAGCGAGAAGAGGAATTTCTCCTCTGTCGCGGCTCCCGCCACCGTTTTCCTCACGGTAAGGGAGGGAAGGACTGTTCCCGTATTGATGAACTCCACCGTCTCCCCGCCGGAGACCCCCGCGATCACGGCGGAGTTGCCCTCGGCCGCGTCGCCGCCGACGGAGTATTCCGTCACGAAGCCCTCCCGGTGTTCTTCCGTTACGGTGAGGTCGCACCCGGCGGGCAGATACAGTGTCTCGCTGTCTCCGTTCCCGAGAGAGAAGGAAAGCTTGTCGTACGAGTCCCCGGACAGCACGGCTGTCTGACCGGAGACGCCGCGCAGATCGACCGGCTCGCCGTTCTTTGTCACGGACGCCGTGAACCGGAACGTCCCGGATCCGTTCACCACGGTTTTCGTCACTGTGACCGGAACGACTTCGCGCCCGTTGACGAAGGACACCGTATCCGTCTCGCCCACCGGGAGCGCGTCCGTCGCGTCACCTCTTACCGCCCCGCCGCCGTCCACCGAGTATGACGCGTCAAAGTCTCGCGGGTCGGTCTCCCGCACCGTGAAGAGGCAGGGCTGCCCGTTGAACGACACCGGCAGGGACAGGGCGAGGCTTTCCCCGTCGCCGAGGGAAAAGACCGCTGTTTCCGCGGATCCTTCCTTCAGCGTGACACCGTCAGGGAGGACGACCCCCGCCGACGCGAGCGATACCGGCTCGCCGCCGGGACCGGTCACGCTGAGCTCGAACGGGAACGAACCCATGCCGTTCGTGACGGATTTCGACACCGTCACGGTCTTCTCGACAGGTTCGAACCGGGCGACGTACACCTGGTCCGCGCCGTCGATCGGCGCAGGCGACAGATAATATTCGCCCCCGCCGGCAGTCATCCGGGTCATCTCCCCGAGGGGCACGAATGCCGAAAAGGCGTATCTTCCCGCGGGGCCGAAATCCTTTTCCCCCGCGGAGTCGGCGACGTACAGGTCCCACCCGGAGAAGGCGTATTTCACCCCGCCGTCCGTGTATCCCCCGGGAAGGTCGCTGTCGTATGACGGTCTCTCCCCGTCGGGATAGCTGTTACGCATCTCGATGAGCGAGGGCGGAGAATCGGGGAAGCCCGCCGCTTCCCAGCCGGGGGTCACCCACCGCGCCGTGTAGAGCCTGTCGGTGTAGACCGCCCGGAGCGTCATCGAGTGGGTCACCTCCCGGTCGAAATCGTAGTGCTCCGAGTCAAGGTATTCCGTGTATTCCCCGGTGTTCCCGTCGTACAGATACCGCACCTCGTACCACCCGGCAAAGACCGATCCGTCCTTTGCGGGATCCGGCGGTCTCACCGCGAAGAAAGTCTCCACGGGGCTTCCGGTGGAATCCACGGGGCTTATGGTCTGCATGGCGTAGCTGTCCCACGAGGCGCCCCCGGGCGGCGAGCCGCCGTCGAGGTCGAATTTCACGGTACAAGCCGGGACCACGTAGCAGACGAAGGTGAACTCGAATCCGTTTTCTCTCATGTCCTGCGTGATATACGCGTTGTCGTTGTCGTTCCTGCCGCTGATGAGCACGCCCGAGTTGTCGTGGCGCGCTCCCTCCCGGATGTACCGCACCCCGACGAGACCCGCGCCGGCGCCGTCGGCGCCCTTAACGTACCAGTCCCAGTCGAAGGTGGTCTCCTCCATGCCGTAGCCGGTACCGCGGTCGTACCGCGCCATGTCGGAGCTGTCCGGGTCCGTGTCGATCCTCCAGTCCGGGGTGAGGAGAGAGAGCCCCTCTCCGTCGATCTCGTAGGTTGCGCGACCCGCCGCGTCGGTGGTGACCCGGGACTCGGACCAGTCGGTCGTCCCCACCGGAGATTTGAGCGAATCCTCCACGATGCCGCCGCTGTATCCTCCGCCGATCTGCGCAGGATCGTCCGCGTAGGTCTTGAGTACGAAATCCAGCCCCTCGACGGGAATGGAGGTCCATCCGTCGTTTGATAGATAATCCTCCGCCCGGTAGTTGCCCGTCACTCCGTTGACGGTCACCGGCGCGGGAAGTTTCGTTTTGGGCGCGCTCCAGTAGGCGTCGTGATCCCACATATATACTTCAAAGTGGATGATCCCCCGGGGACCGTCCCCTTCCCAGACGGGGACGAGAGTCACGTCGTCCGTCAGAGGCGCCGACGGATCGAAGACTTCGCCTCCCGCTGTCCAGTGGGAGAAGACAAGGGACGGGTCGTCCCGGTTCACCGGATCGGGGAGGGATGTGACGTCGCCGACCGACTGCCCCGCCGCCACTGTGAACGGGCTGTATCCGTCCGGGTCGGCGATCCGCGACGTGTCGAACTCCACCCCGTACGCCGTTCTGACAAAATGGGGAGTCAGTCCCACGTTGCAGACCACCGGAGAAGAAAAATCATAGGGCTGCCCGCCCCTGTACCATGCCTCGAACCGCCATCTGTCCGCCGGATAGAGATCGCTTTGCGGCTCCGGCTGAGGTTCGGCGGCGGCGTCTCCGTGAGCCGCCGTGACGGACGGGAAATCCGCTCCGTTGCTGAGACCGTCCACATCGAATATCACGTCGTGATAGCCGCGGTTGTCCGCCACCCACAGATCCATCTCCACCGTGGCTCCCTCGTCGATCCAGGGATGGCGCGCGGAACCGTGATTGTTTAGCTGCGCGTCGTCGTATCTCGCTCCGGATCCTGTAACGCCCTCACGGGCGTGGGTGTGCTCGCCTCCCGCAAAGCGGCGGATCCGTCCGTCGGCGCTTATGTCGAGACTGAAGCCCGATCCGCCTGCAGGTCCGAAGTCGAAGCGGTGACTTCCCACACCGTCCACCGCCACGCCTCCGAGCATTATCTGATAGTTGTTCCCGGCGGAGGAATAGTTCATCTCCCGGTACGCCACGCCGCGCACGTCGGACGTTTCGGTGAACAGCGTGGTGCCGGAAGTTCCCCTGTAGATCACTTCCACCGGCACGCCGGGCACCGCCTCTCCGGTATACCTGTCGAAGACGTTTATTTTGAATTTCATCACCCCCGGAGAACGTGTCACGCCTCCGTCGTACGGCGCGCCGCCTCTTTCGTCCAAAGTGGACGCCGGGAGCATCACGGCGCATCCCGCAGCCACCGCCGCCGCAAGCGACAGAAGTGCTGCCAGTGCCTGCAGAGCGCGTCGCTTTATCCCGAAACGGGTCCTGCTTTTTCTTCCCTTACCGTTCATCTCCATGGCATACCTCATGGGCGCCTCCCTCCGAACCTTTCACTTTATATATCGCTTTGTTTATCACTTTACCGGTCCCATCCGGGACGCGGGCCAGACCCTGAAAAATATCTTCCCGACGATCTGTTCCCGGGATACAAGCCCCACGTCCGAGCTTCTGCTGTCGGCGGAGGAGCTTCTGTGGTCTCCCATCACGAAGTACCGCCCGTCCGGCACGCGGCAGGGGAGCGTGATGTCCACCGTGCCGTAGGACCGGTCGTCGAGGTACGGCTCGTCGAGAAGACGTCCGTCCACCGTCACGTTCCCGTCCGGGTCAATGTCCACTTCCTGCCCCGGACCGGCGATAACGCGTTTCACCAGAAGCTTGTTCCCGTAGTAGAGCCCTACGACGTCTCCTTGACGGACGCGGACCCCCTTCAGAGCCAGGACCACGTCGCCCTCGCTTATTGTGGGAGTCATGGACGTCCCGTAGATCCGCATCACCGGCGTCAGAGTCGTGGCGATCAGAACCGCCGCGGCGGCGGCCACGATGAGCCGGCCCGCCGTACTCCTCAGCGCGGCAAAATACCGTTTTCCGTTCTTTTTTTCGGGTTTTGCCCGCTCAGCCGTTCCGTTTTGCTCATTCACGCCGATATTCTCCGTTTTCACCGTCCGGTTTCTGTCCCGTTTTTGCGATTATATCACCGCCTCCCTGTCGACGTTTGTAGAAACGGCTGACGAAAACGGAAGAATTTTCCGACTTTTTTCGCTGTTTTCACGCGCCGGATATACGACGCCGCTTTTGCGGGATGGGAACAGTTGACGTTTGGTGAAATTGCCCGAACCGGCAGGGAAAATCCATATTACGAAAAACAGCCTGAAGCCTTACGGCGCGGGAGATCCCGGCTTTATCGTGCAATACGGGGCTTTTATGCGATTTTTATAACCGCTAATGAAGCAATAATGAAATTTTTTACGGAAAAATGTTGACAAGATGCAAACCGTAATGTATAATTAGACTGGAATGCCGTCTTGAAGTGTTTCTGTTTGCAGAAAGTACCTCGGGCTGATGGTCGGATAAGTGACTTGTCCGGGGAGTCTTTTTGAAAGGTTGGCTCATTTATGACAAAAAAGGAAAAGAAACAGGGAAAGGCAGGGATGATCATCGGCATTGTCCTGTGCCTGCTCCTTGTGCCTATACTCGTCGTCAACGTGACGATCATCATCAAGGGGCTGGTGAACCCGAGCAAGGTCCCGTCCGTGGGAGGCTACTCCCCGCTGATCGTCCTGACGGACTCCATGTACCCCGACATCAAGAGCGGCGACCTCATCTTCGTCAAAGCTCTTAAGGCGGAGGACGTGAAGGAAGGCGACGTCATCGCGTTCTTCGATCCGGACGGGTCGGGGACCTCAGTGCTGACCCACCGGGTGGTGGAGATCACCGAGACTGATGACGGGAAACCGGCATGGCGGACCAAAGGTGACGCCAACAACACCGAAGACCCCACACCCGCACCGTTCGACAACCTGGTGGGTATATATAAAGGAAAGATCAAGGGCGCGGGCAGCGTCGCCATGTTCCTGCAGTCCACCCCCGGTCTCATCGTGTGCATCGCGATCCCGCTGGCGCTGCTGGTGGCGTTCGAGCTGATCCGCCGCAGGAAGTACGAGAAATCGAAAAACAAGGACACCGAGGCGCTCCTTGAGGAGCTGGCGGCTCTCAAAGCAAAGCAAGCCGCCTCCGAAAAGGGAAAACCGTCGGAAGAGGTGGAACCGGCCGCTCCCGAAAAGGACGAGACCCCCGTGGATACCGCCGGAGACGGCGAGGATCCCGAAAACTGACCCCGCGGGAGCGGTCCCGCAAACATAGTGGCCGCGGCATGTGCCGCACTCAAGTTAAGGTATTCTTCCCCCGTAAGCCACGTCGGGGGTGAATATAAATCAATTCTCCCCCGGAAGTGGTTCGGACGGAACGGAACACGCCACGAAGCGTAGGACCCATTATCGTCTCGCCGGCCGAGGAGGGAAGAATCTAAAGCCGAAAGGCAAATTATGAAAGGAGTTTTTCTCAAATGAAGAAGAACAATGTTATGAGAGTATTCTCGCTTCTGCTTGCTCTTACTCTCATCTCCGTATGCGCCATCTCCGGCACGTTCGCAAAGTACGTGACCAAGGCTGAAGGCGAAGATCAGGCCCGCGTTGCAAAGTGGGGCGTGGTGCTGACTGTTGAAGGCAAGAACTTTGCTGACAAGTATCTCGCAACTGATGAAGCTTATACAGAAGATGATGGAGAGTACTCCGTCGTTTCGTCTGTTGAAGGCGAAGCCGTTGTAGCTCCCGGTACTCCTGACGCAGATGACGGTCTCGGCATGGTTGCTACCGTTAAGGGTACCCCCGAGGTTGCTACTCGTTACACCCTTGAGGGCAAGGCTGTTAAAGATGTCGTTCTGAAGAAGGGCACCTACACCGATTACACTCAGCTCGTAAAGGCTGCTGACGGTACTTACGGTTACACCGGCACATTCAATCTTGACAAGGACTATGCTCCTGTTAAGTGGAACCTCAAGATTTCCAAGGGAAGCGCTTCCTACGATGTTGCGACCGATCTTTATAGAGCTCTTGGACAGTACCCCACACTTCTTGCGGCTGCTGAGAGCTACGGCTTCTCTAAAGATGGTTGCTCCTTCTTTGATGCGATCGCTATCCTTAAAAAGGTTGCTGACGATGATACTTACACGCAGATCGTTGAGACCGTTCTTGGAAATATTGTTTCCGGTGGTCGTAACTTCCAGCTCGATGCTGATCCTGCCACTGGCACGTTCAAACTCTCCTACGACTTTGATCCCAACAAAGAGATGGACTTCACGTTCGAACTTTCTTGGGCTTGGGCGTTTGAGAAGATAGTGGACAATGCGGCAGATCCCATCGTCGATGCGGCTGACACCTACCTCGGCAACGTTGCTGCTGGTGTTATCACTGATGACAACGCCAACACCACCATCGCGGCTACCCTTACCGCTACCGCGACCCAGATCGACTAATTTAAGCCTGATTTAACTTAAATCACAGTCGTAACTGAAACATAAGCTAAACCGGTCCGTCCCCGCCCTTCGTGGCGGGGCGGGGACGGAACCGCGGCTTTTGTTCCTACAAGCGCCCGCGCACGCGCGCAGGCGGTCGTAAGCGCAAAAGCAGGAATTATTCACGGCGTATGCCGCGTGTGTATACAGATTGGAGGAGCTCAAATGAGAGAATCAAAGACCCGCCGCAGGGGAAGGCGAATCAATTCCGGGATCATCGTCGCGCTGATCCTGCTGATACTGCTTGAGCTGTGCTCGGTATCGGTGGTCGTCAGCAAGATCGCTGCCTTCTCCCCCGTGGAACAGCGCAACTATATCTCCCTTACCGAGAGCGGGGACAAGACGAAGCTCATGCTGAACGCCGCCGGCGACGAAAAGACCGACGGCAAGGCTCCCGCTTCCGATCCCGGCTCAAAGACCGACTCCGACACGATCATCGACGACCCTGAGGGCAACGTCACCGGCTTCAGAGTCGAGGACAAGGACCAGATCTGGACCACCGAGACCGATATCGACATATTCAGCGTCCATTACGACAGCGAGGCGGGATATCCCGTCTTCTCGGTCAACTCCGAAAAGGGCGACAACGTCTTCGCCCCCGGCACGGAGCAGGCGTATAACTTCACCCTGAAGAACACCGGCAGCCACAACCTGAAGTATAAGCTCACGGTTGATGCGTACTACGAGAACACCGACGGCCTGTGGATCCCCATCGAGGGCCGCCTCAAGACCGCAGAAAAAGGCTACGTCATCGGCTCCGATACCGAGTGGCCCGACGTGCTTGATCTGGACGGCTACGAGGAGACCGACTACCTCTCCGCCGGCAACATCCGCGACTACACCCTCGACTGGCGCTGGCCCTTCGAGCGTTTCGACGGCGAAGGCCTCGACTCCAACGACGCGTACGACACCATGCTCGGCAACCTTGCCGTTGACAAAGACCTGACCCTCCACATCGTCATCCGCGCCGTTGCGGAGTGGAGCGAGGAAGGCGGCGGCGTGAAGCCCCCGCAGACCGGCGACAACACCAATACCTATCTCTGGGGAGCCGTCGCGGTGGTTTCCCTCTGCGCCATCGGCGTGCTGATTTACGCCATAAAGCGCGACGACAAAGAAAAAGATGAGCCGGCAAAAGGATAATAATAAGGAAAAGAAGAAGAAAAACGGCGGCCGCCTGTTTTTCCGGATCCTGATCATCGTAGTGCTCGCCGTATTCATCGGCGGCACCGCCTATTCCGTCAACGCCCGGCGCCTTGTGCGCAACGCCATGCCCATGCCCTTCGGCTGGGGCGCCTCCGTGGTGCTGTCCGGCAGCATGGAGCCAACCCTGTCGGTGAACGACCTTGTCTTCGTCAGGGCAGTGAACGGCGAGGACGTCCGTGAGGGCGACGTGGTGGTCTACCAGTCCGGCGCGTCCCGTGTCATCCATCGGGTGACGCGGATCCTGGAGGACGGCAAGATCGTCACCCGGGGCGACGCCAACAATACCGAAGACGAGCCCATCCCCGCGGAGGACGTAAAGGGCAGGATGGTAGGCAAGATCCCCGTCGTGGGAGCCGCGGTGCGTTTTCTGCAATCGCCGATCGGCATCATCCTGGTGATCGCGGGGCTGATCCTCCTGATCAACCTATCCTGGAAAAGGGAGCGGAAAGAGGACGACAGCGAGCTTGACGAGATCAAAGCCGAGATCCGCCGCCTGAAGGCGCTGGAAGAAGGAAAAACCGAAGAAAAACCGGAAGAACAAGCCGCAGAAACAGAAGAAAAACCGGGCGCACCGGAAGAAGAAAAAACGGAAGACGAAGAATAACGGCAAATGCCGATCACCCGCCGGGCGCGCGATCCCGGATAACGCAAAAACAAGAGGAGACGTGAGATATGATGAGAAAGAAGAGTATGCCCACGACGCTCAGCGTGGCGCTCGTTCTGTTGTGCATGGTCCTGGTGACCGCGCACTTCACCACGGGAATGTACGCGCGCTATACCACTAAATCGAGAGGAGACGACTCGGGACGTATCGCGTCGTTCAAAGTGTCTGCCACGTCGGCCCAGACTGGTCCCGTCACCATCGGCGCCTCAAAGGAAGGCACGTACACCCTCACCGTGACGAACCCCGGGGAGACCGCCGTGCGGTATAAGGCGGAGGTGAAGTTCGCCTCGGCCGACGACGCCGCGAAATTCGGCGAGATCACACTGCCCACCGGCACACTCGCCCCGGGAGGCGCAAACGAAACAAAAACTCTCACGCTCAAGATGTCGGAATCAGTGACAGGCGCGGGCACGGTACCCTTTACCGTCGTCGTGACCTTCACGCAGATAGACTGAGGAGGGCGGAAAAATGAGAAAGATCAAAGTATCGAAAAGCCGCGTCGCTGCAGCCGCTCTGCTTCTTGTGGTCCTCGTAGTTGGCATTCTGTTCCCCGTCTCCGGATCGAGCGCCAAGTACACGACCCAGGTCAGCCTCAGCGGCAGCGTGTCCTACATGGTCGACACGTCTCTTGCAGATAAGCTTTTGGCATACGACACGGACGCCGCCGGCCAGACGAGCGCGGAAACGCTCAATCTTATCCCCGGCACGTCTGTCGCCCCCACCACCGTTGTAAAGGTTGAGGGAAGAAAAGCGATCCCCGCGTATCTCTTTATTGAAGTCACAGGCGATCTTCCCGCCGGTCTTGCTCTGAGCGCAGACTGGAAGGAACTCACCGGCGTCGCCGGTCCCGCCGGAGTCAAGGTGTACTGCTATCAGAATGCTCCTTTGACGATTGACGTCACGGCGCCTGTCTTTGGCACCCTCGAACTTGCCGAGGAGCCTTTGACGACGGATTATTCTGTTTCCGTCACCGCGCACCTGATCGAGATCGGAAACAGTGACTCCACACCGTCCGCTGTTTTCGCGGATACTGATCCGGAATTGAAGAAAGTAAGCTCCGCTGCCGTCACGGAAACGTTCAAGGCGGTTGAGGTGAGCGCTGTCGTCAACGGCGACTACACCGTCACCAACACCGGCAATATCGACGCCCTGATCCGCGCGACCGTGGTGCTGAATTACGTTGACGAGGCGGGCAATATCGTTGCGAGCGACAGCCCGCTCCTCAAGGAAGGCGTGACCGCCCTTTCCACCCCCGCGGGATGGACGAAGGTCGGCGACTACCTCTACTATAACGGCACGGTCGCCCCGAACAGGACCACGACAAAGCCCGTCTTCAGCGATGCAAACGCCGCCGAAGCAGCCGAAGGCGTGACCGTCACCGTGACGGTCGAGGCGATCCAGGCAGCCGGCGACGCCGCCGCGGAGAAATGGACCGAGGCGACGTACGATCCTGCGACGTCCAACTGGACGACGCCGTAACCGCACAAACGAACAGCATGACGGTCTCCTCCCCGAAAAGAGGACGGAGACCGCCGGTGCTGTATTTTGGCTTATAAAAGGGAAATATATTGTGTCGAATTTTATCGAATCGAATCGGCTGTACCTTCTCCTGGGACTTGCCGGCGCGGTCACGTTTCTGTGGCTGTTTCTACTGCGCCGCCGCCTCCGGATGAAGTGGTACGCCGCGCTCATACTGAGCGTTGCATCAGTCGTTTATGGTGTCTTTTCTGTCAAGGCGTTCGCCGTGCTGGAGGGAAAGCCTCTCACTGGCGGTGCAATGAGCTTGTTCGGCGTTGTTTTCTTGATGCCGATTGCTTTGTGGCTCGGTGCTAAAATTTCAAAGCGCAAAACGACGGAGGTCTTCGATATTTTCACCCCTTGTATGATATTCGCTGTCGCCTGTGCCCGCGTCAACTGCATTTTCGCCGGGTGCTGCACGGGCGTGATAATCCCCGGCCACGCACCGTGGCGTTTCCCCACACGGGAAGCGGAGCTGGTATTTTACGCGATCTTCCTTGCGATCATCGTACCGCGCGTCTGGAAAGGGAAGACCCGCGGCGAAGTTTACCCCCTGTATATGTTCACCTACGGCGTCGTCCGCGCCGTGCTGGAGTGCTTCCGCACCGCCGAGACGAACAGCATTTTACATAGATCCCACATCTGGGCGGCGATTTCCGTCATCGTGGGGCTATGCTTTTACATTGAAATCAGACGACGTCGCGAAAAAAAGCGCGGCGCGCAAGCATAACAGAGAGAGAGGAACCGAAAAATGATTAAAAACGTGGTTAAGCGCAGCTTGTCTATTCTTATAACTATACTTATGCTTGCGGCCATTATGCCGTCTCTGTCTATTCCTGCCTGGGCGGATGCTATTAATACGGGTGTAACCGGATTGACGGCAGAAAGCAACGGCAAAGCAACGTGGACACCGAGCGGTGGCACGATCACCGGAAGCGTAAAAGCGAGCGCTTCGAGCGGCTGCGGCGGCACTAGCTACTCCGCACAAACCGGCACATTGACGTTCACAAATAACTCCGTTTCTACGGCGGTGCTGAGTTTTAACTATACTCTGACGCTCTCCGGTGGTAGCGCAACGGTTGACGGCACGTCCGTTACGGCCGGCACGTCTTTCAGCAAGACGTTGAACACTGGCGAAACGGTCGCTGTCTCAATCACCTCTCCCAAAGGTGAAGGCGAGACCGGAATGGTAATCTCGAACCTCAAGTTGACGGCGGAGGCGAACGTCGATATCACCTTCAAGGCGCCGACGAACGGCTCCTATACCGTCGACGGCACGGCAATCACGGCCGATACGGTCAAGACCTTCAAGACCACGGACTCCGTTACCCTCGCCGCCACGGCCGCGAATGGTTACAAGTTCTTTGGCTGGAAAATTATGACGACAGGTGTGTATTTTGAACCCAAAGCTTCCTTGACAACCAGTTTCACTGAGGCTTGCACGGTCCAACCGGAGTTTGTTCAGACCTCTTTACCTGTCTGGCAGGTCGGTTCCATGCTCTATACCGATTTAAACGAAGCGATTTCTTACGCTCAGTCGAGCGGTACTGCAAAAATAGTCCTGATTTCCAATGGTACACTTCCAGCCGGCAGCTACACGATCCCCAGCGACAAAACGCTCCTGATCCCGTTTGACGAGGCGCAGACCGTCTATACCACTACGCCCGGCATGACCACCAAAGACGATGGTACCCCGGCGGCGCACGTTACCCCCTCCGCCTTCCGCACGCTGACCATGGCAAGTGGTGCAAACCTAATTGTTGCAAGCGGCGGCTCGTTGTGCGTGTGTTCCCAGCTTTCTGCGGTCGGCACGAACAGCGGATCCTGGAACGCGACGCCTACCGGACCGCACGGCCGCATCACGATGAACGACGGTAGCTCCATCGACGTCCAGTCCGGCGGTAAACTCTATGCATGGGGTTACGTCGCGGGCTCCGGTAACGTATACGCCCGATCTGGTGCTGAGGTCTGGGAGTGCTTTCAGGTCCGCTGCTGGCGCGGCGGGACGTGTATCTCCACGATGGCGGGTAATTCTGAGAAGGTCTTCCCGCTGAATCAGTATTACGTCCAGAACATCGAAGCGCCGTTGAAGCTATATTCCGGAGCTACTGAGAAGGTATTCGCTGCTGTTAACGCGTCAAGTCAGCAGTTCGGTGCCAGTGCCACTTTTGTTGGCGCAGGTGGCATGTTTCAGATATCGAGCGGTTCTGTGACCAAGAGGTTCACCGGTGCGAGCGACCGTTTGGAACTTAATGTGGATGGAAATTTTTCAATCAATTCCATGCGGTTAAGGATAACAGGTGTGCCTTTGGTCGGGACTCTTGATTTGAATACCGCGGACTACGTTCTGCCCATCCAGAGCAACATCACGATCAACGTCAACTCCGGCACGACTACGATCAGTCAGGACGTGGCGTTCCTGCCCGGCGCTGAAATGACGATTGCTGATGGCGCGAACGTCACTGTGGCGTCAGGTCAAAAGGCGTACGTCTATGATAAAGACCAGTGGGGCGCTTATGCTATTTCAGGGGCGCAACTCTGTGTGGTCGGCTACTCCACTGTCAATGGCGCGACGGCAAAGCGCACGGCGACCAATCTCGTTGACGCGAAAATTGACGTCAACGGCACGCTGACCGTTGCCGGTCAGCTCTATACAACCGAGAGCGGCGCCGCCATCGTCAGCTCCGCCGGCACCGGTAAGGTCATCCAGACTGCGGCTCCCGGTACGGACACCAATACCTATCAGGCCACGGTGTCAGGTTCTAATCCCACCTACGTTTCTATCCCCATCACCGCGGCAAAACTCCAGAACGGCGACGGCTCGTACGTCGAAACAGCAGACAAATCCGCCGGTACCGAGATCCCCTATGTCAACGGTGTCTGGGGCGGAGAAGCCGGAAATACCATAGAAGTTACGGCAAGTGGATTCTCTGGGACGTACGACGGTCAATCTCACAGCATTACCGTGGTGTCCGATCCTGCCGATGCCACCGTTACATATTCTACGTCTGAGAATGGCCCGTACAGTTCTACCAAACCAACGTACAAGGATGCTGACACATATACGGTGTACTACAAGGTGGAGAAATCGGGTTACACCACCTTCACCGGCAGCGCCGAGATAGAGATCACCAAGGCCCCGCTCACGATCACCGCAAAGGATAAGACTATCATTTACGGGGATGCACCGGCCAACGACGGAGTGGCTTACGCTGGATTTGTAAACGGAGAGACCGAGGCTGTTCTTACCGGTACTCTGCAATACGCATATAGCTACACACAATTCGGCAACGTCGGAACGTATTCGATCATCCCGTCCGGACTGAGCAGCGGCAACTACGAGATCACGTATGCTCCCGGAACGCTGACGGTAGATAAGAAAGTCGTTGACCTTGTGGCGAACGAGGTCGTAAAGGTTTACGACGGAAACACCTCTGCTCCTGGCGCAGGACTCACGGTTAACGGAGTAGTAAACAATGACAGCATTACAACAGAATTCGAGGCTGTTTTCGATAATGCTAACGTCGGTGATAATGATGTCACTTTCTCAGGTATCTCTCTTACAGGCTCCAAGGCCGGAAACTATCAGCTTGGCTCTGATACCATCATCGGAAAAGGGAAAATCACTCCCAAGGCATTGACCATCACTGCGGACGCTAAGACTAAGGTTTACGGAGAAAATGATCCCGAGCTGACGTACTCGTCATCCGGACTTGTCGGAAATGACACGATCACCGGTGAACTGACTCGGGCAGAAGGCGAAAACGTCGGCGAATACGACATTAAGGTCGGCTCGCTGACAGCCGGAGATAACTACACGATCTCCTTCACTGGCGCTAAGCTGACGATCACCGCAAAAGAGGTGAGGATCTCCGGACTCGGCGCCGCGAATAAGATCTACGACGGCAATACCGACGCGACCGTCACCGGAGAAGGCTCATTAGAGGGTCTCATCAAAGGTGATACTGTCACGATCAAAGCCGGAACCGCATCCTTCGCGGACAAGAACGCCGGCGACGGTAAGACGGTATCCTTCTCCGGATACGCTCTGGAGGGCGAGGACGCGGGCAACTACACGCTGATCCAGCCCGCAGACGTTACCGCGAATATCACTCCGAAATCCGTGAACGTCTCGGGACTCGGAGTGGAAGACAAAGTTTACGACGGCACCAAAGACGCGACTCCCGCCGGACTTGCCTCCGCGACGATAGACGGCAAGATCGGTAACGACGAAGTGTCAGTCGGTTCCTGCACCGCGGCATTCCTGGACAAGAACGTCGGGGATAGAAAAGAAGTAGCGTTCAGTAACGTCGTTCTCACAGGCACAGACGCGGGGAACTATACCGTTGATCAAGTTTATGACGGCGAGGGCAAAATCACGAAGAGACCCGTGACTATTACCGGGCTCGAGGCCGCGGATAAGTACTATGACGGCGGCCTTGCAGCTACGGTTACGGGAGATGCCGTTATCGACAATATGATCGACGGCGACGACGTGACCGTGGCCGATGGCTCCGCCAACTTTGAAACCGCGGACGTTGATGCGGATAAGAAGGTTAACTTCGACGGTTACAGCCTCACCGGAAATGACGCCGGCAACTACGAACTCACCGCTCAGCCTGCCAGTGTTACCGCAAGCATTTTCGCGGTGGACGTCCAGTGGACTGCTCCCGAAGCTATAGAAGGTCTTGCCTACACCGGCGAAAAACAGGCTCTTATAACCGCCGGTTCGGCTGTCGGCGGCGAAATGCAGTACAAGCTGGGCGCAGACGGGACCTACAGTCCGGATATTCCCAAGGCGACCGAAGTGGGTGATTACGTTGTTTACTACAAAGTAGTCGCTGACTCAAACCACAACGGTGTGGCGGAAGCGAGCATTACGGTTTCTATCGGCAAGGCCGATCCTACTGTGACCGCGCCCGAGGCGCTTGACCGCAACTATGACGGCACGGAAAAGCCGCTCGTGAAGGCCGGATCGGCTGTCGGCGGTACTATGCAGTACAGTCTCGACGGAGAGAACTGGAGCGAGACTGTTCCTTCCGCAACGGACGCCGGAGTTTACGGGGTGCAGTACAGAGTAATCGGTGATAATAACCACAAAGATTACGGACCGGTGACTCTGAACGTAAACATTAAGAAAATTGATCCTACGGTAGTTAAATCTGCTAAGGCAAAGACCGGTTTGATCTACAACGGTCAGGATCAGGAACTGATCACCGCAGGCGAGGCTTCAGGCGGTACGATGATGTACAGCTCCGACGGGGAGAGGTACAGTACTGATATCCCGGTCGGCAGAAATGCTCAGGTTGGATTTGGCGATGTTGGAAGCAAGTACGTTATTTACTGCAAGATCGTCGGTGACAACAATCACGAGGAGATTCAGCTCGATAACATTGAAGTCATCATCGCGCCTAAAGAACTCCACGTTCACGCTGATAACAAGACGAAGGCTTACGGTGAAAACGATCCCGAATTGACCTATACGTACGATGGACTTGTCGAGGGAGACGGACCGTTTGTCTTCGGCAAGCTGACCAGGGAACCCGGGGATGCTGTCGGTGAATATAGGATCATACAAAGTGAAGCGTTCTATGTAAGCGACAACTACAGCACGATTTTCCATGAGGGCACCTTCACCATCACAAGAGCTCCCGCGACCGTGACTAAAGCTCCGACTGCAAAGAGTGACCTCGTCTACAACGGCTCCGATCGGGCGCTTGTGGAAGAAGGCGTTGCCGACGGCGGTACGATGAAGTACAGCCTCGACGGCACGAATTGGAGAGACACCGTACCCACCGGAACCAATGCCGGGAAGTATACCGTCTACTACAAAGTAGTCGGCGACGGCAACCACAGCGATTCCGCGGTTGATTCCGTCGAGGTGACTATTGCGCAGAAGACGCTGAATGTCGAGGTTACCGCTCACGACAAGACGTACGACGGCGGCGATACCGCAGATGGAACGGTCATTCTCAAGGGCATTGTCAGCGGCGACAGCGTTTCCGCAACCGCAGACTCGATCAAGTTCAATGACAAGAACGTCGGAACGGGCAAGGAAGTAACATTCAGCGGAATCACACTCACCGATGCATCCGGTAACTACACGCTCGGCGACGTTACCTCTGCCACGACCAGGGCGAATATCACGGCGAAGGACGTGACCATCACCGGACTCCGCGCCGCGGATAAGGTCTACGACGGCACCACCGCCGCGACCGTTACCGGCACCGCCGTTATCGACGGAAAGATCGGCGACGACGACGTGACTGTAGTGCCCGGAACCGCCTCCTTCGAAGACGCGAACGTCGGGGAAGGCAAGACGGTGACCTTCACCGACTTCAGCCTTACCGGAGATGACGCCGGCAACTACAATCTCACCGCACAGCCCGCAAGCGTTACCGCAAATATCACCGCGGCAACGATGGATGTAAGCGCCAAGGGATACAGCGGAACGTACGACGGAGCAGAGCACAGCATCAAGGTGACCGCTCCCGAAGGCGCGACCGTGAAGTATTCGGCAACCGAAAACGGCGATTACACCGCAACCAATCCGGCATACAAGAACGCCGGAACGTATACCGTTTACTACAAGGTCGAGTGGGCTAATCACACTACCGAGACCGGCAGCGCCACCGTTGCGATCAACAAGGCGACGCTGACCGTCACCGCCGAGGCTAAGTCCAAGACTTACGGAGAGGCGGATCCTGCGCTGACCTACACAGTCGAGGGTCTTGTGACGGGTGACTCCCTTACCGGCGCTCTGACCCGTGTTGCCGGTGAGAACGTTGGTGAATACGACATTACGGTCGGCACGCTGTCTGCCGGTGATAACTACACGGTCTCCTTCACCGGCGCAAAGCTGACGATCACCAAGGCGACGCTTACCGTCATCGCCGAAGCTAAATCCAAGACTTACGGCGAGGCGGATCCCGCACTCACTTATCAGGTGTCCGGCCTTGTCAACGGCGACACCAAGAGCGTTGTGACTGGCGAGCTGACCCGTGTTGCCGGTGAAAACGTCGGCACGTACGCGATCAATCAGGGCACGCTGTCCGCCGGTGACAACTACAACATCGCTTTCACCGGTGCGGACTTCAAGATCACAGCTAAGACCCTAAAGATCACGGCGAACGCGCAAACGAAAGTGTTCGGAACGACGGATCCTGCGCTGACCTACACAGTCGAGGGGCTTGTAACGGGTGACTCCCTCGAAGGCGTACTGACCCGTGCGGAAGGCGAGAACGTCGGCGAATACGACATTACGATCGGCACGCTGACCGCCGGAGATAACTACACGATTTCCTACACCGGCGCTAAGCTGACGATTACTAAGGCGACGCTGACAGTCACCGCTGAGGCTAAGTCCAAGACCTACGGCGAGACGGATCCCGAGCTGACGTACACGTCCTCCGGCCTCGTTGGGAATGACGCTATCACCGGCGAGCTGACCCGTGTTGCCGGTGAAAACGTCGGAACGTACGCGATTGAGCAGGGCACGCTGTCCGCCGGTGACAACTACAACATCGTCTTTAGCGGAGCAAACCTGACCATCAGCGCCAAGGCGTTGACGATCAAGGCAGATCCTAAGACCAAGGTGTTCGGAACGGAAGATCCCGCCTTGACCTACACAGTCGAGGGGCTCGTAGGCAGTGACGCCCTTACCGGCTCACTGACTCGTGAATCCGGCGAGAATGTCGGCACGTACGCGATCAAGCAGGGCACGCTGGCTGCAAGCGCAAACTACGACGTCAGCTTCACCGGGGCTGAGTTCACCATCACAGACGCGACCATGGAGATCACTTCCTCCGGCTATAATGGTACATATGACGGACTGCCTCACGGTATCACCGTGGCCGCTCCCGCAGGAGCCACCGTGACGTATTCGACGGCCGAAAACGGCACGTATTCCACGGACAACCCGACGTACACAGACGTGGATACGTATACCGTGTTCTACAAGGTCGAAAAGGAGAACTACACCACCGTTACCGGCAGTGAAACGGTAGTGATCACCAAAGCCCGGCTCACAGTCACCGCAAAGGATAAGACAATAACCTACGGTGATGAACCAGCCAACGACGGAGTGGCTTACGCTGGATTTGTAAACGGAGAGACTGAGGCTGTTCTTACCGGTACTCTGCAATACACATATGGCTACGCGCAGTTCGGCAATGTCGGAACGTATTCGATCATCCCGTCCGGACTCAGCAGCGGCAACTATGATATTACGTTCAATGCTGGAACGCTTACCGTTGAGCAGAAGACGGTCGGCCTCACGTGGTCTGAAACCTCTCTGACTTACAACGGGAACGCTCAGGCGCCCGTTGCGACGGCGACCGGACTTGTAAACGGAGACGTTTGCACCGTCACTGTGGAAGGCCAAAAGACTGACGTCGGCACCTACACCGCCGAGGCGAAAGCCCTCAGCAACGGGAACTACAAGCTCCCCGCGGAAACGACCGTTCAGTTTACGATCGTCAACGCTTCGATGAGCGGAGTCACATCGTCTGACTACGTCGGTACGTATGACGGACAGCCTCACGGTATCACCGTGAACGCGCCCGAAGGCGCGACCGTGACATATTCGGCTTCAGCGGGCGGGTCTTACGTTGACTCACTGACGTACGTCAACGCCGGAGAATACACCGTGTACTTCAAGGTCGTAAAGGCAAACTACGAGACCGTCACCGGCAGTCAGAAGGTTACGATCAACAAGAGAGAAGTAACCCTCACCTGGTCGGATACCTCGTTCACCTACGACGAGTCCGCAAAATGCCCGACCGTTGCTGTTGGCAACCTGGTGGATGGCGATACTTGTACCGCCATCGTATCCGGTGCTGCTGCGAACGCAGGTCCGCATACAGCTACTGTGACCGGGCTCAGCAATGACAACTACGTACTGCCTAGCGACAACCTTACGCAGGAATACACCATCGCGAAGGCTGCAAAGGCCGCTCCCGAAGGAGTCGCTGCTGTTGCTGAGACTTACCTGAATCAGAAAAACGGCTCGATCACCGGCGTAAACGGTGAGATGGATTACAGCGTTGACGGCACAAACTACGTTGCCGTGACAGGCGAAACGATCGAGAACCTTCCTGCCGGAACGTATTACGTCCGTTACAAGGAGACCGAAAACTACAATGCGTCTCCCGCAGTGGAGATCACGGTAGCGGAAGGTCCTGCAATCAAAGTTACCTGGAAGGTGGACGGTCAGGAAGACCTCGTACAGGATTACGCATACGGTGATACTCCTTCCTACGGTTCCACTCCCACCAAGGCGGCGGAGGCGGGACGCTCCTACGTGTTCGCGGGATGGGATCCTGAAATCGGGACCGTCACCGGCGACGTGACCTACACGGCGAAGTTCACCGAGAAGACCTGCCTCACCATCAAGAGAACGGGTGCCGCCGAGCAGGACTTCGTGTACTCGATCCTCAATTCGAGCAACGCGGTAGTCCTCCGGGTAGTCCTCCCGGCGGGCAAGACCGAGGTCAATGTGGTCGGCCTCCCGGCCGGATCATACACGGTCGTTGAGGAGCACAAGTGGAGCTGGAAGATCACCTCCATCGTTAACCCCGAAGGCGGCGCCGTGACTCTCGCCGAGTCCGGCACCGCGGAAGTAACCTTCACCACCTCAGGATCTCCCATCACTGCGTGGCTGAATGCGTTCGCTTCCATAGTCAAAGTTATCACGGCGACGAACGGCTGATCTTTATCGGCACGGTCCGCCCGACCTGATAACTGCAGTTCGGTAACAACGAAAAACCGGTCAGACTCTTGTCTGACCGGTTTTTGTGTTAAAGAAGCTCTGGCGCAGAACTACATTCCCTGACCGACAAAAGCTCCCGACAGAAATATCTGCCGGGAGCCATGTTCGGTCAAACAGTGTTTCTTCCGGTGTCAGCCTGACGCATTGCCGGTGTTTCAGTCCGGTATCTTCTCGGTCCAGTGCTCGTATGCGAAGCGGTCCGTGAACATATACGCCGCGACGGGTTTGCCGTCGCCGGAATTCAGGGTGACGTCGGACACTTTGAGACTGCTTTCTCCGCTGTAGACGAAGGGATCGCCCAACATATATGTATCCTCGTAAGCCCCGTCATAGCCGTAGCGGTCGCAGATGGGCTGGATCTTGTCTCCGTCTGTCAGTTCCGCCGTTTTGGCTATCGTATCGGTTTCTCCGTTCTTGTAGACGAACCGCACTCCGGAGACCTCCGGAAGGTCGCCGCGGAAAGTGATAAGAAGTTCCGCCCGGTCGCCGTTCAGCAGTACCGGCACGCGGCCGCGGATCACGGTGACGCCGTCTTCTTCCGTGCTGTCAATGAAGTAGTACGCGACGGGCTGCTTGTTGATCGCGATCCACATGTTATCGTATTCGCCGATCAGGTCGCCGTCTTCCGTGAAACTGAAGATCGAATCGAGCCCCAGGTCGATATAGCCCTTGCCGTCGTCCAGAAAGACGTTGAGCTGCAGATCCGCCACGTTTTTCCACTCGGATTCTGACATTGAGAGGACGTTCTGCCCGTCTTTTTCGGTCCAGGCGAGGGACTCCTTGAGACGGGAGTTCTCCACCGCGTCGATCAGCGTGCCGGTCGGGATGGAGCTGTCAAAAGCCGAGGAATCGCCGATGAGCGAGCTCAGCAGAGAGTTGCCGCTGCCTCCCAGAAGCGAGCCGACCAGTTCCGCCACGTTGACTGAGGGCGCCGATCCCGAACCGCCGAAGAGGGAACCGAAAGGCGAGGCGTTGCCGCCTCCCGCCGCCTGGCCTGCAACCTCCAGCGAGGCGAACTTTCTGACGCAGGCTGTGTAGTCGTCGTCAAATCCCATGGCGTCAAGCTCATTCACGGCGGTATTCACCTTGTTCGCGGAACGGTACGGAAAGTACGCCGACAGCCCGTATGCGTCGGTGACGCCTCCGCCGACTTTGTTGTATTTCACCGCGCCGAGGATCGCGTCCGCAAGCGCGCGGCTCTCTTTGGTATCAAGAAGCAGGGAGAGATGCACGAGGTCAAGCTGATCGAGCTTGCATTCCGCGCCGAATTCGCGGGTGTCGCCTCTCGCCTTGGAGACTTCCGCGTAACCTTTACCGTTGATGGCGTCCGCGGTGCTCTTTGCAAAAGATTTCAGCTCATCCGGCACGTTCGCGGAGAGTTCCCCGAGATCCGTCACGGAGAGAGTGGTCTTTTGACCCCGGCACTTCTGCGCGCATGTCGCGACGAAATCGTCGGCGATGATCTTTCCGAGGGACGTTGTGTCGATCGCCGGATTTTTCCCCAGCTCCGTCAGCCACCGGGTGTGGTCCCAGCCGATACCCGGCTCGGTTTCTTCGCTGGCGATCAGGTAGTCCGAGTACGGCGCAAGCGTGAGCGCGGTCTCCACCGACGCCATCAGACAGGCGTCAAAGCCCACGAAATCAAAGGTCACGCCTCCGTCCTTCAGCGCCTTGGCGATGGAAGAGAGCGTCATGGAGCCGGTTTTGCGCGTTTCGTCATAGCCGAAGCCCGCCACCGAGCCGGAGCCGTGGTCCCACATGATCAGGATATTTCTGTTCGCCGGATAGTTATCCCTGCACCAGCGGATAAATCCCGAGAGCGCGGAGGGATCGGTCATGGCCTTCTTTCCGCCCGCGTCGTCTTTGAGAAGCCGCAGGCCTCCGTTCTCCAGAGCGTAGATCTGGTGCGCGGAGTTCGAGATGCCCCTGGTTTTCCACTGACGGCATCCGCCGGTGTACACCAGCAGATTCACGTTCTTCCCGAGATCGGCGTCCGCCATTTCAGCGAGGTCCGCCGATGCCATTCCGCTCTTGGATTCAAGATCGGTGCCGCACATATACACCATCACCGTGACTTTGTCACTGCCGTCTCCGCGGAGTACGGTGCGCTTGTTTGAGGTGGAAGAAGTGTTCAGTTTGCCTGTGTTGTCCTTTCCGGTCCAGGTTCCGTCGCTGTAGGAACTGTTGCCCTGGAAGCTGCCGAGCAGGGATGATATCCCGTTGCCCGCGCCGTTGTTGCCGAACAGTTTGGGTAGTACGAACCATGCCAGAAGAGCAATGACGGCAATCATTATGATCGTCGGCAGAAGGCTCTTTCTGCCTCCGGAGCGCTGTGCGCCTCCGCCGTTTCCGGAGATCCCGCCGCCGCCGGCGTTTCCGCCGCCGCTTCCGTCCACCCGCCGTCCCGCGTATGCGTCCTGTTTGCCTACCGGACCCGTTCCGAGCCCCTGGCCGTGGGTATTTACGCTTTTGCCGGTGCCTCCGCCGATGCGTCGCCGACCGGCAGGTCTGTCGCCTTTTCCGTTCGCCATGAAGAGAACCTCCTTCAAAAGGTGATATTGATTTGATGTCTTGAATTAATGATAACAGATTGTACGGTAAAAAGCAATATTCACTTATAAAGAAAAAGGGGAAAAGCGCCGGGAAAAATCGAAAAACGCCGGTGTGGGACTGAAGTGATGTTGCACCGTGAGGCGTAAACAGTGGAATATACAGTATTATCTCATTATGTAATCTTTATTTTGTTTTTCCTCCATATACCTGTCCGGTAAAACATAATCGATAGAACCGCTGCAACCGACCAACCGATAGGCCAAGCAAGCCAGATGCCTGTTGTACCGAACGGAATG
>CACXCL010000256.1 GCA_902766115.1 uncultured Ruminococcus sp. | reverse complement strand
TCATCTCACCGCGAAAGCGGTGATACATCACTTGCGCCGTCGGCGCAAACATCACTGAAGAAACAGACCGAAAATGATTAATGAATAGCTGAAAAACAGGGCGAAAGCCCTGTTTTTGCGTAAAAGAAAGGCAGGGCTCGCGCCCTGCCTTTGCTCATTTTATATCAGTTGAACGCGGTAAACCCGAAGGTGTGAACGGACCACGGCGATCCCTTCAGATAGGCGTTGATCGACGTGAGGCACGCCTTGAGCATCGTCGCGGCGAGCGTTTTCGCATCCTCGATCTCAGAACCCGAGACCCCTTCAATATCGCTGTAGCTCAGCTTCGTTGTGCCGGAGGTGAACGCTTTCCTTTGAGTGTTGTTGTCACCCAGTATGCCGCTTGTGGTGCCGTTCTCCGTAAGCAGAAGGACGTACCAGAGGGAGTCACTGTCGGTCAGTTTGATCTGGAAAACGACCTCGCTGCCGTCTGTGTTGTGGAAGAGGAACTCACAGATCAGCTCCGACTCTGTGCTGATCCAGAGAGCGATGCTCGACTGGCTGTCGGAATAAGTCACGACCTCGCCGCCGTTGTCGTTGATATGCTGACGGATGCCGGTGATGGCGTCCGCCCTGTTGTTGTGCCCGCAGCGGGTGCACTTCGGGGAATCGGTGTGACCGAGAGCGCTTCCGCTGGTGGTTCCGCAGCGGGAACAGGTCTTGGGAGTCGTGCAGGTGGCGTCCTTCCACTTGTGCCCCAGCGCCTTGCCGCTGGTGGCTCCGCACCGGGTGCAGGTCTTGGGCGCGGTGCAGGTGGCGGCGGCGTAGCTGTGCCCCAGCTCGTCTATGGGCTCGTCCGCCCACTGTTCGCATCTGGTGCAGTAGAAATGAGTATTGCCCTTCTCCGTGCAGGTTGGATTCTTCGTTACTGTCTCCTGAGTCTTCACGTGTCCGAGCGCCGAGATCGCCACGCGCTTTACTGCCTCGCAGTCGAGGCATCTGTAAACTATCTCTCCTTTTTCGGTGCAGGTGGGGTCTGAGACCTTCTCTCCCGCGTCCCAGTTATGTACGTAGAGCGAGTTGGAGCAGTATCTCATGAGGACCGTCGCCACCTGGGCTCTCGTTGCTTTTCCCTTGGGATCGAGGATCGTATTACCGCGACCGTCCTTCGTCCCGCTGATAATCCCCGCAGAGACCGCCCATTTCATGGCTTTCGTCGCCCACTTGCTCACTATGGAGGCGTCCGGGAAGGAAGAGATATCCTTTGAGCCGGAGGCGTCGCTTCCAATGTACTCGGTATAGCGGTACATGATGGTGGCGAGCTGTTCTCTCGTGATGTCGCCGTTCGGGTCGAAGATCCGGTCGGCGACACCGTTGACGATGCCGTTCTCGCCCGCCCAGCAGACGGCGTTCGTATAGTATTTCTTCGCCGGGACGTCCTTGAAGTTGTTGGCAAAGCCCGAGGGGCTCCCCTCGTATCTCCAGAGCACGGTCACCAGCATTCCCCGGCTCATGTTGGTGTTCGGCGCGAACGTGGTGTCCGTCATGCCGTTCATGAGACCGTTATTCAGAACGTAGTCCACGGATTTCTTGAACCATGATTTCGGTTTGATGTCAGAAAAGACGTCGGAGCTTGAGACCTCGGCGCCGACGGGTACCGTCGCCGCGAACACGGACGCGATGAACAGCAGCGCGAGGATGATGCTGATGATCTTTTTCATGATGTTTTTCCCTTTCAAACACATTGCAATTTGACAATCACAGTATATCACATATTTTGAGAAAAAGAAAGTGTTGGGGGCGATCAGGTCAATTATTGGTAAAAAATACAACTGTGAGCTCTTTTACCCCTATATATGTAATGTCGCAAATAAGAAAAAACAGCGAAACCGGGATCAGTTTTTTTTAAAATAAAGAAGAAAACCGACAATAATTGTGAAGTGAAAGGCAGGGCGCGCCCTGCCTTTCACGTTTTATCTCTTTATCAGCGCCAGCGTCCGGCGGGCGAGATCGCCCGGGTGTGCCGTCTCAAATCCCGCGATATCCGTGCGGAACCCGTTCCGGAAGGGCTCGGTCCATTCCTCGCCGATGCCGCCTCTGCCGCAAAGCATACCCATGACAGACCCCACGGTGGCGCCGTTGCAGTCCGTATCGAAACACGCCTCCACGGCGAGGCACAGGCTTTTCGCAAAGTCTCCGCCTCCGTACAGCAATGCCATGGTCACGATCATGGTGTTCGGGTTGGTATAGACCCAGCCCGCGTCCCGGTCCGGCGGGTACATCTCATGGATCCGGTCCATGACGTCCGTCGGAGAGAGACCCGCGTCGCGCCATTCGCGCACCAGGTCGATATCACGCCTCAGCCGGCAGTTCCGCGGGATGACGGCCGTCCCCTGAAGGACGACGTCCTCCGCTTCGGTGCAGACGACGGCGGCGGAGACGCAGGCGGCGGCGAACATGGCCCCGTAGATCCCGTTTTTGGTGTGCGAGACCGACGCGTCGCGGAACGCCATCTCCGCGGCGGCGCGGGGGTCTCCGGGATTCACGTAGCCGTAAAAGTCCGTCCGTATCTGCGCCCCGATCCACTCGCGGAAGGGGTTGTAATACGTCGCCGTATCCGGCGGGAGCAGACCCATGGCACCGTTGCGGTACGCTACCCTTTCGGCAGTACACGCGCTGAGATAGGGCATCCACCTGAGCCACGCCTCCATAACGTCCTCGGGCGTGAAATCTCTGCCGCAACGCTCCATCATTTTGAGCGCAAGCACCGTGTAGTTGGTGTCGTCGTCCGCGGGGCCGACGCCGCCG
>CACXCL010000255.1 GCA_902766115.1 uncultured Ruminococcus sp. | reverse complement strand
CCGCAGAACAGGTCGAAGGTGCCCTCGTATTTTTTTATCACCCGGCGGACTTCACTGACGTATTTTTCCTCGTTTCCCTTGCCGATGGTGTAGTCCCCGTCTCCTTCGACGTAGCTGTGGTCGGAGATACCGAGGGACACGAAACCCCTCTCGATAGCAACCTCGACGTTCTCCTCGACTGAATGCTGACCGTCGGAGAGGGTCGTGTGCGTGTGAAGATTCGATTTGATAAGATTCATTTTACCTTTTACCTTTCATGGTCAGTCTGAATAGTCCCTGTCAACGTGGACCGTGACTTCGTATTCCGGATACAGCCTCTCGACCTCCGCCGCCGCGCCGCGGTAGACCTCGTCCATGTCGGGCGCGAGGAAATCGATGACCATATCGAAACGGATCTTCTTCTGCTCCGTGTCGCAGTAGAATCCGTGGATCTGGAGAACGTAATCCCGGGCCATAACGGCCTCGGTGACGCGGGATCTGATTTCCTTTGCCTCGTCGGACGCGGTGTTGAAGGAATATATCCCGATGGCGGTGAGGTAGACCTTGTTTTCCGTCGCCACGCGATGAGCGATCTCGCGGCTCACGAGATCGATCTTGTCCGCGTTCCAGGTGTCCGGCACCTCGATATTGACCGAACCGAGCCACCTGCCGGGACCGTAACTGTTAAGCACCAGATCGAAGGCGCCCATGACCCCCTCCGTCCGGCAGACGGAGGCCTTTACGGCGGCGGCTGTCTCGTGATCTACCCGCTCGCCAAGTATCTTGCTGACTGTATCGAGGATCATCTGGACTCCCGCGCGGATGATAACAGCGGAAATGAGCAGACCGAGCCACGCCTCGAGACTGAGTCCGGTAGTTATGAAGATCACGGCGGCGACGATCGTCGAGAGCGCGATGACGGCGTCGAGAAGCGCGTCCTTGCCGGAGTTTTTCAGCGCGTCGGAGTTGAGTTTCCTGCCCTGATCGCTGACGAAAAGTCCGAGGACTATCTTGACCGCCACTGCCGCGCCGACCACGATGAACGTCACCGGGAAATACTCGGGCGTGACGGGATGGATTATCTTCTTTATCGCCTCCACGAAAGACGAAACGCCGGCGTAAATTATGACCGCCGCGACTATGGCGGCGCTGACGTATTCTACTCTGCCGTGACCCAGGGGGTGCTTTCTGTCGGCGGGTCGTCCCGCGATCTTGGTGCCTATGATGGACACCACTGACGAGAGCACGTCGCTCAGGTTGTTCACGGCGTCCAGGATGATTGCGATGGAGTGGGAGAGGAGTCCCACGAACGCTTTGAAGGAAGCGAGGAGGACATTGGCGACAACGCCGGTGATCCCCGCACGGATTATTCTTTTTTCCCGCGTTTTCGCGTCCACGAGATCGCCTCCCGGTAAAATATAGAAATATTGTAACTCATTCGACCTGCTTTGTCAATGGGATAGGGCGTTTAGAGCGGTTTTTCTCGGCGGAAAACAGGGTCAGTGACGGACGCGGATCAGGCGGGAACAGACAGAAATGAAAAAATCCGTCCGTCCCGGGTCGAGACGGACGGATTTTTTGATTACTCTTTAACTATTTCCGCGTCGGGAGCGTTCTTCTTGACGCTCTCGATACCGTTCAGGCATCCGGCTTTGGCCTTATAGCCTTCCGAATGAGCGATGATCTCTCCGTTTTTCGCCTTCAGACGGAAACGGAATTCGCCCGCCTTGTCGGCGTAGACCTCGAACTTCGGATTCTTCAGGGTCTCGTACCCTTCCACGGTCTGGTCTTCGATCGCGGCGGCGGAGTTGGTTCTCACACTCTCGACGCCGTTCTTGCAAGCCGCCTCGCCGGAATAGATCTCCGACGACGCGATGATCTCGCCGTTTCCTGCCTTGAGGTCGAATTTGAAGCCGGTCTTCGCTTCTTTGATTACAAACTTGCCCATTGAAATGCCTCCCTCGATTTTTCCGCTCACGCGGTATTTTCCGTTTTTACGGGTTTTCCCCCGTTCTTTTTTATTCTATCACGGATCGGCGTTATTTGCAAGTGCGAATTATTCGTTTTTTAACTCGGCCGTGACGAACACTCCGTAGTGGTCGGACTGAGGATACGGCCCGTCGGCTTCTTTTTCGACGGAATACGTCAGCACTCGGCACCCGCGGGTGAAAATATAATCTATGGACGCGTCGCCAGGCTCGCCGAACCGGCTGGAATGGGTGTTCATCTCCGTGGTCTCCCGGGCGGCGAGACGGGAGTCGGAGAGGGTTTTCTTGATTTCCTCGACGGGAGCGGAATAGGAGACGTCGTTGAAGTCCCCGGTGAGGACCACGGGGAGTCCGCCGCTCTTTTCGTCGATAAAGCGGAGGATCGTCTTCACGCCGCAGTCCCTCGCCGCCGCGGAGGCGTAGTCCAGATGAGTGTCGATGAAAAGGAGTCTCTCTCCTCCGTCGCGGCAGCCGAGGATCGCCCATGAGGTGATCCTGGGGTACCCCGCGCCGGGTCCGTTGGACTCCACGTCGGGGGTTTCGGAAAGCCAGAACCAGCCGGAGTCGACGAGGTCGAATTTGTCGAGCTTATAGTAGAGCGGCACTGCCTCGAGATCGTCCGCTCCGCGATATTTGAAGACGTTCTCGTAGCCGGAGAGGTCCTCGTCGAAGTATGATTTCCACAGTTCCGTGACTTCCTGGAAACCTATGAGATCGGGATCAAGCCGCCGGAACAACCGCTTCATGCGTTCGCGTCTTTCAGCGAACTGGCCGCCCGGACAGCGCCAGCACATGACGTTTTGGGATAATACGGAAATTTTCATGATTTCACCTCTGGTGTTGAACTACGATGATTATAAACCATGCGGGAGAGAAAATCAATACGATATGATCATATTTGCTCGTCAAGCGGACAGATGCGGATTTTTATGAAGGGATATATAAAAGCGGGGCTTCTCATGTAATGGAATACAATCTCGCTCGTTTTTAGCGCCCGTCCCGGGCGCAGACAGGGCTCGAAAGTCGTACGGGCGTGCGCCTGTACTCCGTCAACGTTGCCTTCGCTTCGCTTTGGCAACCTTGCAACGGTTCTCGCAAGCCTGTCTGGGGAAAAAGAAAAGACGCCGAACGGCGTCTTAACTTCATCCCATCTCATCATTCATAGGCAAACATCTTCTAAGGTCGAATAATACCATCATCAAACAGATAGCTGAGAT
>CACXCL010000254.1 GCA_902766115.1 uncultured Ruminococcus sp. | reverse complement strand
TTCTCTTTTGGAAGAGAAAAACTACACTAAAAGAGAAACAGGCAAGGGGGCGAGAAAACCCTTCGTTCCCTCGGACGAACCGGAGCAAAGCTCCGACAACGTCCTCGGGAACAGTTTTCTCCCCCCTTCCCGATCCCCCCGGTCGCGGAACGTCCCGGGAGAATCAAGCTCTCCCATCCCGCGCTTCGCCAGCGATCATAATTCGCTCGTTGGCTGGCTATCGCTCGCGAGTGCATAGCGGGAAGTATTCGGAACAACCATTGACTTTGATCAAACTGAATGTTATAAACTGTTCGAATACTAAATCGTTAGTTGTTATGCGCCGTTCGCGTCGTCTAAGCGGGACGTTATCGGAGAGCGTTTGTTATAGAAAAAACACAGGCGCGAAGTATTTCGCGCCTTTTCTGAAAAGTTTCAGCGGGTGTGGGGGCGCTTTTCAAAGCGCCCCCGCGTCTTTTCAGTAATACTTCACCGTCAGCGTCGAGTCGTCGCAGATGACGGTGTTCGTCGCCGGGCGGGAGGAGGTCTGGATCGAGAAGAGGCCGCGGTTGTTGGTATGCGGCACGTACTGGGGGAACGCGGCGGAGGACACGTCGACGCGGAACCGCTCGCCTTTCCGTATCACGAACCGGCAAAGATCCAGCGGGAAGTCCAGTTCCACCTCGTCCCCGGGAACGTAGTCCGGGCAAACGTTCGAAATCTGCGTTATTCCGTCGCGGAGGACGAAATCCCCCTCCGGCTTTTCTATCGCCACTCTCACGTAGAAGCAGGTGTCCTCGCAGTCGGATCGCACCTTCAGCCGCACGTTCATGTTGCCACCGACGTGGACTTCCTCATCAAATCGCGGCGTATAGAACGACAGCACGTCCTCTCTGCTTCCCGGAGGATCCAGAAAATACGTACCGCCGAAGCAGTGACTCAGACCGCGCGCCGCCGGGGTGGGATCCGCGGGGTCGTACACGTAGGCTCGCTCGCCTCCGCCCAGGGTGAACGTGGCCGACCGACCGGGCTCCGGCAGATCGTCAGTCTTCCAGCCGTCCTCGGAGAACAGCTCGTAGTACGTCACCTTGCCGGGCTCCACGGGCGGCTCGCCCAGCCCGCGGACGTAGTTCATCCATTTGAGATCGAAATCGGGGAATCTTTCCTCCAGCGTCGCCGCGGGAGAGAAGCAGTAGGGCTGCTCATCGCTGTTGCCGCCGTGGTGGTAGGCGTGTATGATGAAGGCGGATCGCGCCTTCGTTTCGGGATCCATGTCCTCCCACATTTTGAATATCCCGGAGGCGAACACGTCGAAGAAGCCGGTGGTGATGAGGACCGGGAACTTCACGCTTTTCAGCGCGTCCCGGGACTCCGCGCCGCCGAAGTGGGTGTTCCAGAAGGGGTCGCTTTTGTCCGGATGGAGCAGGATCTGATCGTAGTCCTCGATCCTCTCCCCGAAAACGGAGCGGGTGTAGTCCGTCATGGGCAGGATGCGGAAGGAGTCGCGGGTGTAGTTCTTCGTGAGCCCCGCTTTCTTCCTGTACTGGAGCACCTGCCAGTCTCCGTACAGATTCGCCTTGTAAAAGCCGTTCAGGTAGTGCCAGTTGTAGAGCTCACAGTCCGACGCCTCGAGGCACGCGCCCCTGACGTCGTCGCCGTAGGGCGCGGCGGCGTAGTGGACGTAGGCGGTGTAGCTGCCGCCCAGCAGGTAGATCTCGCCGTTGTAGAAAGGCTGGCGGCGCACCCAGTCGTACTCCGCGAGGGAGGTCTCCCTCTCGAAGATCACCGGGAAGGATTCGCCGGTGCTCTTGCCGGTGCCGCGGCTGTGCTGGAATATGACTGCGTAGCCGCTGTCGAGCCACTTGCCATACTCGCGCACGAGCCAGTCGGCAAGCTCTTCATCCGTGTCGTTCTCGTGTTCCGTTTCGTAGGGTGAGCGCAGGACCACGGCGGGGTATTTGCCTTGCTCCTCCGGCCGCGCCGATATGGTGCAGATAAGCTCTCCGTCCACGGGAAGATATAGTACTTCTCTGAAATGAGCCATTTTTTGTCCTCTCTTTCCGGCGGATCTTGCCGGATATTAGGATACCATAATAAGGAAATTATTGCAATACCACTGCAAGTATGGTACAATAGACGCGTCAGGCAAATCCCAAAAATAAAAACAGGAGGATTACAGTATGAGGTATGAGATCAAAGGCGAGCCCATGCCGGTAGCAATCTGCACTCTCCAGAACGGCGAGACCCTGAACTGCGAAGGAGGCGCCATGAGCTGGATGACCCCCAACATGAAGATGGAGACCAGCGGCGGCGGCGCCGGGAAGATGTTCGGACGACTCTTCTCCGGAGAATCCGTATTCCAGAACAGGTACACAGCCCAGGGCGGCGAAGGGATGATCGCCTTCGCGTCCAGCTTCCCCGGCTCCATCCGCGCCGTGGAGATCACCCCGGATCACCCCGTGATCGTTCAGAAGAAGGGCTATCTTGCCTCCGAGGCGGGAGTGGAGCTCTCCGTGTCCTTCCAGAGGAAGGGGATGGCGGGATTCTTCGGCGGCGAGGGCTTCATCATGCAGAAGCTCTCCGGTCACGGCACAGCGTTCGTTGAGATCGACGGCAGCACCGTGGAGTACGTGCTCGCGCCGGGACAGCAGCTTATCGTTAACACCGGCAACGTTGCCATGATGGACGCCACCTGCTCCATCGATATTCAGCAGGTCCACGGCGTGAAGAACGTTCTGTTCGGCGGCGAGGGTCTGTTCAACACCGTCGTTACCGGTCCGGGCAAGGTCCTGCTCCAGACCATGCCCATGAGCGGCCTTGCGGCGGCTATTTCGGCTGTTCTGCCGAAGAAATAAGAGAATCGCCGGATTTTGCCCGGCTGAGTAATGAAAAATCCGCCCACGGGCGGATTTTTTCATGCCGCTCACGCGGCAAATCATGGCGCAATTCATGCCTCCGCAGGCGACAATTCATTTTTTACTAAAAAATTACGTAAAACAAGCGTCAGAGGCAGGAACGTTGAAGGTTTCGCATGATGGGGGGAGCGAGCCGACCGCCGCCGGTTGGCAGTGGCAAACAGGAAGTCTCCGCGGGTTTTAAGGACGGAGATTTGTTAGTAAAATATGCTAATATTGTATCTCAAAACTGTTAGTCCCATGATCCACGGGTTTTTGCACTTTTTCTCTTTTGGAAGAGAAAAACTGCATAAGGGTCGGTGGATGATGAAATAAACAGTTTTGATAATACGAAAATAGCAGGTAGAATATCATCATCTCTCTACGACTTAC
>CACXCL010000253.1 GCA_902766115.1 uncultured Ruminococcus sp. | reverse complement strand
TCATTTCACTTTGCGGCCGTGCCGCAAAATTTCACGTTTGCCGCAAGGCAAATATTTCACATCGAGCGAAGCGAGATACTTCACCGAAGAATCCGCGGGTTCGGATCCCACAGAAAAGGGAGCCCGTGAACGCGGAGTCGCTTTTGCCATAGAATTTTCAACCTGCAGTTGAAAAAACTTCAATAACGAAGTTATTGTTCATCCTCCGGTATGATAGTAGAATAGATTCGGAAATGATTTTCGAACGGGTGGGCGACACCTGCACCGGAGGAGAAACGTGTATTTATCAACGATTCGTCGATATATTAGAAAAAGATTCAGAAAAACGGGCGTTCTGAGATGCTTTAACAGCTCGTTCGGGATCGCCGTCAATATACTTAATTCAGCCCTTTTTTCGCGTATCGTCATCGAGGCCGCAAAGGGGAACGTTAAATCGGTCGTGACAAGCGCCGCGGCGATCCTCTCCGTAAAGCTTATCGAATTCGTGTTCAATTTATCCGCAGGGATCGCCCTCGGCAAGACGGAATCGCTCGGCACGCACGACTGTAAAATGTTTTTCTACAGGCTGTTCTTCGACAAACCGCTGAAGGACCTCTGCTCCCTCGGAGCGGGGGAGACAAAGGAAAAGATCAACGACGATTTTAACACCGTGACCCGTAAGTACGCCTCGGTTTACCCCGGCTTTGTGACCGTGACGGCCTCTGTCGTCGCGTACACGGCCTATCTGTTGATACTCGACAGGCGGATCGCCTTTGTCCTGCTCCTTATCTCCCTGATCCAGATGATCCCGCCGGTTGTGATAAAAAAATACCTTCAGGTGAACTACGAGAGGTGCAGGCGGATCGAGGCCCGCATCACCGATTTTACCGTGGAAGGGTACAGGGGCTTTATGACCATAAAACTTTACGGTCTCAAAAAATGGTGGCGGGACAGGCTCGCGGGATATCATAAGGAATACTCGAAGATAGGCAGGGCAAGCATCTACACGGGCACCGCTGAGGGCGTGCTGTTTGAGATCACCGACAAGGTGCTCACGTACGGTACGTACGGGACCGTCGGCCTTTTTGTGCTGAACGGTCTCTCGTCGCTTGATATCGGTATCCGGGCAATTGCGCTGTCCGGGAGCCTGTTCGGAGCGGTAAAGGGATCTTTTTCGATCATAAAGGATCTTGCCGTCAGCCGGACGGCTGAAAAACGTCTCCTTGACGAGCTGCCGGATACAGTCTCGCCGGACGGACGTATCGGAAAGGGGAGTATCGTGATCTCCGGGCTGACGTATGGGCACGGCGGTCGGACTCTTTTCTCGGATCTTGATCTTTCCATAGACAGCACAAAGCTGACGGTGATCAAGGGACCCAACGGCGGAGGGAAAACCACACTGATGCGCCTCATCGCGGGGGCGCTGGGTCATGAAACCGGAGAAATAAAGCTCGACGGGGTCGATCCGACCTCGCTTTCGGGAGATAATTACCCCGGGAAGCTCTTTTATCTCCCCCAGGACGACGCAGTTTTTGATTTTACGGCGGATGAGTTGTTTTATATGATCCTCGGGGACAAAAAGGACAGAGCGGAGGGTATTGTGCGGCGGTTTGCGCCGGATGATGATCAGATCCTGCTCTCAAAGATCAGCGAGCTCTCCGGCGGGGAGAGGAAAAAAGTCTTTCTGTCGCTCGCTTTTGCCTCGGACCCCGTCATAATGATGCTCGACGAGCCGACAAATTCCCTTGACGAAGCCGGAAAGGAGACCCTGAGGAAGCTTCTGACGGAAAGGGAGGGCGGAGCGATCGTGATAACGCACGACGGATTCCTCGACGGCTTGTGCGACTCGGTTTACGTGATCGAAAGCGGCTCCGTGAGGCGTGGCGAAGGAGGTACGGAATGAAAGGACTGAGAAGGAAAGTGTTCCGCGACTGCGCCGCGGCTGTCTCGCCCGCGCTGGCGTTCAACATTTTCGACGTTATCATGACCTCGATCCTGACAGTATATACGGCGACTGTCGTCGCTCGCTTTACCGACGCGGTCTTCAGACTTGATTTCTCATACGGCTCCGCCAATTTTATAAAGCTTATCATATGTCTTCTGATCTCACTTTTTGTCCTTCCGCTTTTCGGGACGCTCAAGGAGATATTGCTTTTTGCAAGATCGCTGACCCACAACCGGATGATCTACGGAAGATACCTGAACAAAAAGTTTGCGGACGCGCAGAAATTCTCCGAGGGGGAGATCCAGTACCGAATGGAGCAGGACGCCATCGACTTTCGCTGCTCGTGGCTCGATATCGTGACGAAATATATCTCGATTCCGGTGACACTGGCATACCTGCTTTATAATTCCGTCAGGATCAGCGCGATCTACACGGCGATTTTGTTTGCAGTCTCGATGATAAAATTTTTGGTTCCGGTCTTGACAAGAAGGATCAATACAAGGTACGATAAAGAGGAGAGAGAGTACAGCTCCGGGATCAGCTCATACGAGATGGAGATAATGAGTCAGCCTCACAAGGTGAAGCTGTTCGGCCTTACCGGGCCGCTTACCGGGAGGCTCGACCGGGCATATAATATCTATTTCAGAAAGGTTTTCAGAAAAAGGATCGTTTTCTCCACCGTCGCCGGGAATATATCGAGCACTCTCGACGCCTTATGTACCACGCTGATCCTTTTGTCAGGCACGCTTCTTATCGTCAACGGGAGGATCACCCCGGGAAGCATGGCGGCGGTATTCAGCTTTTACTCGGTCCTGAATTCCATCGTTTCGGACATATCGTCACTCATCCGCGACACCCCGATCATGAGGACGCTCGCAGACCGTCTCAGCGTTTTTTACGATGGTCAGGAAAACGATTCCGGCAAAATCCCGGCGGAGTTCCGCCGGGAGATCACAGCGAGGGATCTTTCCTTTTCCTATGATGACAAAAAGATCTTCAGCGGCGTGAACTTCAGCATCCGCAGCGGGGACAAGGTCGCGGTATGCGGTGAAAACGGGAGCGGCAAATCCACTCTCATAAAGGTGCTGTCTTGCCTGCTGAAGGTCTACGCCGGCCAAATCCTGATCGACGGGACGGAGCTTTCGGAGATATCGTCAGCCGATTGGTACGGTAAGCTTGCCTTTGTGGAGCAGGACCCGTATCTGTTTTCCGTCTCCGTCAGGGACAACGTCCGGCTCGGCAACCTTGCAGCGACGGAGGAAGAGGTTGACCGTGTGATGGAGGAGACGGGTATCGGCTATCTTTCCGGCAGGGAGATAACAAACGCCTACAGTGAGCTGTCGGGCGGAGAAAGGCAGAAGATAGCGATCGCGCGGGCGCTGATAAAGGACGCTCCCGTCATCGTGATGGACGAGCCGAGCAACAATCTTGATAATGATACAACGGACCGGCTAAAGGACTTTATCCGTAATACGTCAAAAACAGTGATCTTCGTATCACATGACCCGGAAGTGCTGAAATGTGCGGATCATACGATCTCATTGTAGGCCGGCGTGACGGGTGGCGACGGGGCCCGGTCAGAATACAGGACGAGGTGAGAAAAATGAACATGGGAGAAAAGATCCGGGAGATGCGCCGGACGCGGGGGATATCCCAGGAGAAGCTGGCGGAGCGTCTCGGGGTCTCGTTCCAGGCGGTCAGCAAATGGGAGCGAGGAGAGACCGCGCCCGATACCATGCTGATCCCCGCTATAGCGTCGTTTTTCGGCGTATCCACCGACGAGCTGTTCGGGTTCAATCTCTACGAGATCGAGCAGAGCGTCCGTGCGATCTGCGACGCGGCGTATGAGTTCCGCGACAGGGACAACGCCACCGCCGAGGCGATACTGAGGGAAGGGCTGGCTAAATATCCCGGGAACGAGACTCTGCTGAACAATCTTCTTTACACCATGGACCCGGCGACGCGGGGCGACGAGGTGATCTACGTCTGCCGGCAGCTTATCGCGGCCGCCAAGGACGACGAGATACGGCTGGACGCCATCCGAATACTTGCCGAGGCGTATCTGACGCGGGGAGACCGTGCGCTGGCGATGGAGACAGTCGAGCGGCTGCCGGAGATATACTTCACAAAGCCGGAGCTGAAGGCGACTCTGTTCGGCGGCGACGAGGGTTTTTCCGAAGCGGTGAAGGAGCGGTCCGTCTCTTTTGAGCGCGTGATAAGGATGACGTCGCTGATCGGAGATATGTTCACGGAGCGCGGCGAGCTCCATAAGGCCGCAGCGGAGTACGGATTCGCCGTCGCGCTGCTGTCCGCGCAGGGCAACACGGAATCGCCGCCCTACACGGACCGCGACCGCTGGGCGGAGGGCGTGACCGCGGAACTCAGGGAAAAGCTCGCAAAGGTAAAAAAACAATAAGTACAGACTGAAAAAGCACGCCACGGCGTGCTTTTTTCCACATCCGTCACACTTCCGTCTCTTAAATGATCATTGACAAAATCTCCGCCGGATGGTATCATATTTTGTGCGGAGTCGGCGGCGCGCCGACTCGATCCGCCAAGAATGGGAACAATATCACTGTGAGATATACGTCATACACCGACCGAAAAGGAGAATCAGTCATGAAAAAGCTGCTGGCCGCGACCCTTGCGGCGATTTTCGTTCTCGCTCTTCTCGCCGGATGCG
>CACXCL010000252.1 GCA_902766115.1 uncultured Ruminococcus sp. | reverse complement strand
GTTCTCCCGTTTCCGACTCCCACTCCCGTGTGGTGAGCTGGATATCGGAAAGATTCAGCACGGTAAAATCTCTCCCCGGCGTTTTTTTAGTCGTAATCATAAAAAGCTCCGATTCGTTTTCCCGGATGCCCGACACAGCAAAGCCGCGCCGCAACGGAAAAGTGCGTCCGTCGCCGCGCGGCGATACCGTTGCTGTTTTGCGCCATCTGCGGCGCCGGGTCAGTTGTTATCCGTTTTGAATTCCCGTGTGGCGTTGTTGTCGTCGTAAGAGTCCGGACGGCTGAAGTACTCGCGGTCAAAATCCGAGGCGGAGCCGCGGGACACGGGTCTGCGGACGTTTCTCACGGGAGCGGATGCGTTTCCGCGGTTTGCGGCAGAATAGCCGTCGTCAGAATCGGGATATACGAACCGGTCGCCCGCGGAACGGACTCCCTGCTGAGCGGGCCGCGCCTGCCCCGCGTTCTGACGGGCGTATCCGCCCTGCTGAGCGTAGTTGTTCTGCTGAGGGTAACCGCCCTGGGACTGATACTGTCCCGCCGGACGTGAGCCCTGCTGACGGGGATCCCCTGATCTCGCGGAGTAGTACGAGCCCCTGCCGCTTTGCGCCATGCGCCGTCTGCGTTCCTCCAGGTACGCGCGGCGCTGTCTTGCCTGACGTCTCTCAAGGACGATGAGCACAACGTAACCTATGCCGAGAAGGACGGCGACCACAAGGACGATTATCGCGACGACCTTGAAAAACTTGCCGACCTTGCCAAGCTTCGACGTGCCGCTCTTCTTCGCCTGGGACTGTTCCGTGTAATTCTGCTTTATAAACGATACCGTGCTTTTGACGGAAGCGGCGACTTCTGCGCTGAACTCCTCGGCGTTTTCGGGAGATTTGATGTTTCCGATGAGGGATTTGATCCTGTCTTCGGTGAGGATGCTTTCCAGCGCCTCGCTGGGAGCCGCGTAAGCGTAGCTCGTGCTCTTCACGATGAGCAGGAGGACGCCGTTCAGCTTCCACTCCTCGTATACGCCGTTGGCGTAGGTCTCGGCGGGGATGTCTCCGGTATTGTCGACTATGCAGACCCCGACTCTCATGCCTTTTTCAACAAAAAGCGCGTCGTTTTCGCTTTTGATCTCCTCTTTCGCCTCGTCGCTCAGCACGCCGACCTCGTCGTATATGTACGAGTCATGCTGCGGATATGCCGCCAGCGCCGCGGGGGCGACCATGCATGCGATGAGAACGAATATTATGACCGATATTATCTTTTTCATGATTCACTGTCTTCTTTTTTCTCAGATTCGGGAACGTTGATCTCAAGCAGCTTGTCCTTGAGCTGCTTTTCGATGCCCCGGAGTTCCGCTTCGGCGACGCGTCTCTTTTCTTTCGCCTCTGTCTGGATCTGCTTTACCTCGTCCAGAGTCGCGATGAGCTGCTCGTTGGTCTTTTTCAGCGTTTCCATGTCAACGATGCCCCGCTCGGATTCTTTCGCGATCTCCACGGTGGACTGATGGAGCGTCTCGGCGTTCTGCTTCAGAAGCTCGTTCGTCATGTCCGTGACCTGCTTCTGCGCCTTCATCGCCTGCTCGGAGTGGGCGATGCCGAGCGCCAGCACCATCTGACTCTTCCAGAGGGGAATGGTGTTGACCAGAACTGTCTGGATCTTCTCGCTCATCATGGTGTCGTTGTTCTGGAGCAGCCTGATCTGCGGAGCCATCTGAATGGATACCATGCGGCTCAGCTCCAGATCGTGGATCTTCCGCTCGAATCTGTTGCAGGTCTCGGAGAAGTCGTTGGCTTTCTGCGCGTCCTCGGGAAGTCCGGTTTCCTGCGCCTTGTCCACGAACTCCTTGAGCGTGGTCTCTCTCTCGTGTTCGAGACGCTTTTTGCCTGCGGCGATGTACATTGTGAGCTCTTTCAGGTATTCCAGGTTCTTGTCGTAGAGAGTATCGAACGTGGAGATGTCCTTCAGCAGGGTCACCTGATGATTCTCAAGCTCGCCGGTGATGGCGTTGACCGATTCCTCCGCCTTGGCGTATTTCAGCTTCATTCTCTCGATCTTGCTCTTCGTTCTTCTGAAAAGTCCGAGGAAGCCTTTTTTGTCCGCGTCGGAATTGATCCCCTTAAGTTCCGCGATGAGGTTTGTGATCATCTCGCCGGTCTGACCGAAGTCCTTGGTCTTGACGCCCTCCAGCGCCGAGTCGGAGAACTCGGAGATCTTCTGCTGCGCGGGCGCGCCGTAGTTCATCACGAGAACGCTGTCGGTAATGTCGATCTTCTCGGAAAACTCGTCAATCTGACGTTTTTCCTCCTCGGTGAAGACGGTTTCGATGTCCTCAAGGGCGACGGGCTCGACCGCCTTTGCCTCTTCGGGAGCCGCGGCAGCCGCCGCGCCGGTATCAAGAGTGAGTTTCAGTTCGGGAGTGTTGTTGTCCATTTTCGTTCTGCCTTTCGTAAAAAAAATATATGGGGAATTGTTTATCGTCCTCAAAAAACCTGTTATTCGCCGTTTCCGTCCCGGGTCGGGTCGTCCTCGACCTTTTCGGCATCTTCTGCGGTCTCCGTCTCTTCGTCTTCTCCTCCCTCGCCGTTCAGGAGTTTGTCAAGGACGGCGACAGGCTCCTCCCTCAGCGCGGAGGCGACGTCCGGTATCCGGGCGGCGGCGCAAAGAGCGAGAGAGAGGAAGAGTACGTTTATCATCAGAGTGGGATGACCGAGTCCGCAGACGAAGTGCATGATGATCCTGGAGATAGACACGGCTCCGCCCACAAACGCGGCGGATATGGTGGCGAATACGCACAGGACCGGGTTCAGATCGTCGAGACAGTCTCTCGATTCGCTGAGCAGAAAGAGGAGAAGCGCCGCTATCACCACGTTGGTCAGGTTTTTCTCCGGTGAGTTGATCGGCATATCCTCGCGGGAGAAGTAGTAGCCGAAGATCAGCACGCCGGTCCAGATGACCGGCAGGAGGGACGAGAGGCATCCGATCCACTTCTTCCGGAGAGATGTCGCACCCAGAACCATCCCCGCGCCGACGAACGGCATGAGCCACAGGGAGATCTTGTCGTAGACAGAGGCGGAGGTCCACTGTCCTCTGACGAGGGAGTAGACGAACAGCCCCGCGAACAGGAAACCCGAGAGGAACCGGAAGAACTGTGTCGCTCCACCCTGGGCGAGCTCCGACGGAGTTCGGGAAAGGTGCTTTCTCAGGACGACGGCGGTCAGCAGTGCGACAAGCAGAGATACGGCGATCAGCGCACCGTACAGGTACACCGCTTTCGCTGAATTATAGTGCATGACCTCTTTATCGTAGTATTTTTTGTAAGCCAGGGAATATATCACGGATCCGGCGATGCCGGCGACCCCGGCGACCGCCGCTCCTACCTTGTATTTCAGAGCGAAATCTTTACTTTTTTCCTTCGGCATGGTCAGTTCCTTTCAGATATTGCCGCGCGGGAAGCGGCCGAAAATCTACCTTTGTATATAATAGCACAAATACGTTCCGAATACAAGATTTGACGTCGAATTATTCCCGATTTTTGTCCCGACGGGGCGCCCTTTTTGCCCCGAAAAGGGCTTATTATGCGTTTTGCACAAAACAAAACGAAAAAATCGCCAAAATTTCTACACACATTTTTCTGAAATAAAACAGGAATTTTCTTGCAAAAAAATCGGGAATTTGATATAATGCTCTTGTTTGATGCGCGATGAAGCGGGAGGTTGCCGATTTGCCCCTACTGTCAGGGCAAAACGGGGAATTTCCGTGGAGTATGTCCGGCAT
>CACXCL010000251.1 GCA_902766115.1 uncultured Ruminococcus sp. | reverse complement strand
GATCACAGCGATCCTGGATGAGATAAAGGCTCTTACCATTCTTGAGCTCTCTGACCTGGTCAAGGCAATCGAAGAGGAGTTCGGCGTGTCCGCGGCTCCCGTAGCAGTAGCGGCTGCTCCCGGCGCGGCTCCCGCAGCAGCGGCCGAGGAGAAGACCGAGTTCGACGTTATCCTCGCTAACTTCGGCGCGAAGAAGCTCGACGTTATCAAGGCTGTCCGCGAGATCACCGGTCTCGGACTTAAGGAAGCCAAGGAACTCGTTGAGAGCGCTCCCAAGGCTATCAAGGAAGGCGCAACCAAGGAAGAGTCTGACTCCCTCAAGGCTAAACTCGAGGCAGCCGGCGCTACCGTCGAGATCAAATAATTTGTCTCAGACAGAGGCGGCACGCGGATCATTCCGCGTGCCGTTTTTTTGTCTGTTGAAAAGAGTGGCAAAAAGTGGTAAAATATAAAAAACAAAGGAGGCGGCAGATATGAACGAAAAACGTCCGCTTGAGATACTGTCACAGCCCGTGACAGCGGTAAAGAACGTCGGCGCGTCGCGTGCCGCCGCCTTCAACCGCGTCGGCGTCGCCACCGTAGGCGATCTGCTGACCTATTTCCCGAGGGCGTATCAGGACAGAGGTTCCACGAAGACCGTTCAGCAGATCAAGGACGAGATCGACAGCGAGGGCAAAGAGAAATCGGAGCCCTGTTCCGTCCTCGTCACCGTCTCCGCGGAGCCATATTCCAAAATGATACGCCGGGGTATGACCATCACCAGGGTGAAAGCCTTCGACAACACCGGTTTTATCGAGATCACTTTTTTCAACAATCCCTACGTGAAGGATTATTTCCGTACCGGCGCGGAGTTCCGTCTCTGGGGACGTTTTGAGTACGGCAGGGGACGCCTCACCGTAGCGTCTCCCGTGTGGGAGCCCGCCGCGCCCGGCGCGGATCTTCCGCCCATCGTTCCCGTTTATCCCCTTACTCAGGGACTGACCCAGAAGATCGTATCCCATGCCGTGTCCAACGCTCTGCTTCTGGCGGGAACAGCTCTTGACGAGTATTTACCTGAAAGCATACTTCAGCGATCGTCTCTTCCGACGTACTCCTACGCTATTCGCAACATACATTGTCCCGCCTCGGTCGAAGCGCTCGAGGAGGCCAAAAGGCGCCTCGCCTTCGATGAGCTCCTGCTCACCTCTCTTGCGCTTTCAGTCTCGGGAGGGAACAGAAAGATCAAAAGCTCGGTATCGGTAACGTCGACTGATATCACGCCTCTGACGTCGTGCCTCAGCTATTCGCTCACCGCGTCGCAGAAACGCTCCGTCGGAGAGATCCTGCGCGACATGAGCGGTGATCACGCCATGAACAGGATCCTCGTCGGGGACGTGGGCTCGGGCAAAACAATAGTCGCCGCCGCCGCCGCGTACGCCGTGCTTCGGTCGGGTTATTCCGCGGCGCTCATGGCGCCGACGGAGATACTTGCTCTGCAGCACTACGCCGATCTCAGACCTCTTTTTGAAAAGCTCGGGCTTGAATGTATGCTTCTCACCGGCTCTACCGGCGTCTCACGGAGAAAAAAGATCATTGAGGCGTTGTCCGACCCTTCGGAGCCCGTGCTGATAATCGGGACTCACGCTCTGATCTCCCCGGATGTGGACCCGGCGCGGCTGGGGCTCGTCATAATCGACGAACAGCACCGGTTTGGTGTCATGCAGAGGGCGGCGCTCGCCGAAAAGACCGAGGGCGTCCACACTCTGGTCATGAGCGCCACGCCCATCCCGCGCACGCTGTCTCTCATCGCTTACGGCAATCTCGCCGTCTCGCGACTTGAAGAACTCCCTTCCGGAAGACTGCCCATCGACACCTTCGCCGTGGACGAGAGCTACAGACGGAGGCTCAACGGGTTTATACAGAAGCAGGTGGACGAGGGACACCAGGTCTACGTGGTCTGTCCCGCCGTCGAGGAAGTCAGAAAGCCTGAAAAGGAGACCGACGATCCCCTTGAGATGGCGAATATAACTCTGTTCGATCTCGCCGCGCCGGAGGACGAGCTTCCGATGAAATCGGCTGTGGCATACACCGACGACCTGAAACGCGAGCTTCCCGATTGCAGGATCGCCTTCGTTCACGGGAAAATGAGACCGGCGGATAAGGACTCGGTAATGAGAGCCTTCGCCTCCGGAGATATCGACGTTCTTGTTTCGACGACCGTCATCGAGGTGGGCGTCAACGTTCCCAACGCTACGCTGATGATCGTGGAGAACGCCGAGCGGTTCGGCCTCTCACAGCTTCACCAGCTTCGCGGGCGCGTGGGACGGGGCGGCGCGAAATCATATTTTGTGATGGTCTCCGACTCAAAGAGCGAAAAGGCGCTCCAGCGGATCCGGGTGCTGAAAAACTCCCGGGACGGCTACGAGATCGCAGAGGCGGACCTCCGTCAGCGGGGACCCGGCGATATCCTCTCCGAGAACAGCGTCATCCGCCAGCACGGCCAGTCGTCCATGCTTCTCGTCAAGGGATGTACGGACGCCGCTCTGCTTGAGACCGCCACCGAGGCGGTGACGGCGATCCTCGGTGACGATCCCACACTCAAAAAGCCCGTGAACGCCGGAATACGTTCAAGAGTTGAGCGACTTGCCGCCGGGAGCGCTGGAACCATATCCTGATTTCTCACGACATTTGGTCGCCGAAAAAATGCCCCCGGGAATTCAATTCGAATTCCCGGGGGCATTTTGTTGTGTTCTCGTCCTAAGCTTCCTTCGTAAGATACCTCATCAGTATCGTGGCGACCTGAGCCCTCGTGGCGTTGCCCTTCGGGTCCAGATAGTCTTTTCCGTCGATCTTCGTGCCGGAGATAAGTCCTTCCGCCACAGCCCAGCTCATGGCGTCGCGGGCGTATTTGCTCACCTTGGAGGCGTCGGGGAAGGAGGAGAGGTCGGCTCTGGCGGAAACGTCGCCCTTCTTGTACTCGGTGTAGCGGTAGAGAATAGCGGCAAGCTGTTCTCTCGTCACGTTGCCGTTCGGGTCGAACAGAGTCTCGCTGACGCCCTTGACCACGCCGTAGGCGTGCGCCCAGTTCACTGCGAGCCTGTACCAATTCGCCTTGAGGTCGGTGAACGGCGCCGTGGAATCAACTGTATTTTCCCCATCCATCCTGAACAGCACGGTGACGACCATTGCCCGGCTCATGGGGGTGTCGGGCTCGAAGGTGTCGTCCGTCATTCCCTTCATGATCCCGTTGGCGTAGACGTAATCGATGGCTTTGGTGTACCACTTGCCTGCCTTCACGTCCTTGAATATCTTCGAGGTGTCGATGAGCTCCTCGATCTTGGGGATGCGTTCCGTCTTCATCTCGCCGCATCTCTTGCAGGTGAAGACCTTGGTCCCTTCCGCTTCGGTGGTGGCGGGAACCGTCACGACTCCTTCGTCCCAGTCGTGGCCGTAAGCGGTGACGTACTCGGTGTATGTGTCTCCGCAGCGGGAGCAGACGTGGGTCGTGACTCCCTGTTCCTTGCAGGAGGGCGGGATCATGGTGTCGTGATAATCGTGCCCGAGCGCGTCGACATAGGCGTCGACGATAACGTCGCCGCAGCGGGAGCAGGTGTGGGTGGTGTAGCCCTGCTCGGTGCAGGTGGGAGCAGTCACCTCGTCCGTGTATTCGTGACCGATGGCCGCAACGTAACTGTCAACGTAGCTGTGTCCGCACTTCGTGCAGGTGTGAGTGGTGTAGCCCTGCTCGGTGCAGGTCGGGTCCACGACGACGGTGTCATAGTCGTGACCCGGGGCTTCGACGATGCTGCCCTCTTCGATATAGCTGTCGCCGCAGCGGGAGCAGGTGTGGCTGGTGTAGCCCTGCTCCGTGCAGGTCGCCTCGACGACCACCGTGTCGTAGTCGTGACCGAGCGCCTCGGTCTCCGCGTCGGTATAGGAATGACCGCATTTCGAGCACGTGTGAGTCGTATATCCGGGCTCGGTGCAGGTGGGTTCCTTCACCTCAGTCGTGTATTCGTGTTCGCAGATCTGGACCGTGAAGTAGTAGTAGGTTTCGGAGCTGCCGGTAGCGGGGTCGGTCGTGGAGTTGAACAATATCGGGATCACTCCGTCCCTGACCGAGCCGTCGCGTGAGTTGCCGATGATCGGATATCCGGGGGCGGCGGGAGTTCCGTCAGCCGTGGTCAGAAGCAGATCGGAAACGGCTTTGCTGAAGGTAATGCCGTCGTTAGCCGGCGACGTCCATATATCGAGGGTCATATTGGCGGCGTTCGTAAACCTGAATATGTAATAAGTACCGTCCGGGCCCTGGGTCATGGTGTACCCGTTGCCTCCTCTGAAAGTCTTGCTCCCGTTCTTCGGAAGAAGGGAAGTGGGGATCATCTGCTGATAGAGGATGTTCCCGTCGGTGTCCAGGACTGCGTGGTAAGCCGTTTTGACTCTGGTGTTTCCGACGTTGTGTGTATAGATCACGTGGAGTCTGTTCTGATCGTCAAGATACGTGCAGCCATCCGTTCCGTAATGGCTGATGTTATCGACGACGTTTTTGTAAGGACGCGGCTCGTAGTTCGGCAGCGCGATCGCAGTTTCCGCGTATCCGTACAGTTCGCGGTCGAGTTCGACGTTGTTGGAATACGTTACTGCCGCCACGTCGTAGATGTGGTAGAATATACATCCGTCCCAGGCGAAGCTGTTGTTGTTGTTGAAGTCGATCCCGAGCAGTTCGGCAGCGTCGCCCTTGGCGTTGGTCCTCTCGATGACGAAGAAAATGCCGCCCTGACCGTCGGGGTACATGTTGTAGTAGTCCCTTCTGTAGGGTATCGTAAGAGTATGGGGCGCCGGGTCGAACTCTCCGGTGTCCATATCGTAGATGAACATGGCGAAGTACGCCGGCCCCGCCGCTCCGTTGTAGGAGAAGTAGATCTTCCTCGCCTTGGTATCCACGCAGGCGGACGGCTTGCCGTATCCGTGATCCTGCATTGCCGTGGTGTCGAAGGGTATTATCGTATCGGCACTTTGGACGAGCTCTCCGGTCCTCGCGTCGAATTCACGCACCTTGAGCAAAGCTGCGTTTTTGAATTCTGATTCGGGGATCTGTCCGTAGTTGAACGCCACAAGGTTTTTGGCGTAGGTCTCGGGGTCCTCTCCGGGGAGACAGACGAAGAATCTTCCGTCGTCACCTGCGTATATCTCCGGAACGTGGCTGGAAGCATTTTCCGGGCATACGTCCTGATAGATGATCTCCTCTCCCTCGGAGGTGATCCTGACGACGGAGTATGTGTTGATACCCTGATACCAGTAGGGCAGGTTATCGCCGTATTTTGCCTCAAGGTCGATGGCGACGTACCCTCCGTGCTCGCCTGCCTGCATCACCTGGCCGTCTCTATCTTCCGTGTGAGTGATGATGACGGCGTAGGTACCGTAAGGAGTACGGAGGACTCTCGTGTGATGACCTCCGTGGATCGCGTTCGTCGACGTTCCGACGGGAAGGACTCCGTCGGCGGTCGAAAGCTGTTTCAAGTATGACACATTGATGTTTCCCTCGGAGTGCAGGAATCCGAGATTGACGGCGTTCGGATCATTTTCCGGCGATGCGCCGTCCCCGCCGTCGGCAAAGGTGATCAAAGGTACCGTTACCAAAACGGACAGCGTCATTATCACTGCCAGAACAGAAGACAGCAGCCTTTTGGCAAATGATTTTTTCATTGGGATCTCCTTTCTGTGTCCGGCGATTTGTTGCGGACGCCGGCCCCATTTTAATTATACATTATCGTCAATCCTAAGTCAACAAAAAACAAAATTTTATCCGTTTTATCCGAAAAACACCGGGACTTGACAAATGTTTCCGGTTAACGCTTGCTAATTCCTTTTTTTTGTTATATAATTGTTTCGTAAAACCGGGAACGGCGGCGCCTGTTTCCGAAAAAGAAAAGGAGAAAAATCATGAAAAACAGATGCAGTTCATTTATCAGGCTGATCGCGGTGATCCTGCTCGTCGTCGCCATGGTGCTGACGCTTGTTTGCTGCGGGAAGAAGGATAATAAGAAAGCCGACGGCGGAAATGATCCGGTTCAGACAGGCTCGATTCAGACAGGAGACGATAAAGAAGAGATCTCTTTTTCCATCAGGGTAACGGGACCCGACGGGAAGACAAAGAACATCCCCGTCAAGACGACGGCGGACAATCTCGCCGACGCTCTTATCGAAAACGACCTGGTTGAGGGCGAGGATTCCGAATACGGCTTCTTTATAACGGCTGTTGACGGCATCAAGGCGGAGGACGGTTATTTCTGGGCGCTTGTGGACAAGGAAGGCGCTATGCTTCAGACAGGCGCGTCTTCCACCCCTGTCAAGGACGGCGACACTTTCGGATTCGAGTACACGAAGATCGATTACTGAGAGGGATAAAAAGTGAAGTCCCGTGAGACGATCCGCGATCTGGCGCTGCTCGCCATGTTCGCGGCGCTGATCTTCGTCTCGAAAAACGCAATGGAGTTCATCCCGAACGTCCATCCGGTGACCATGTTCGTCATGGTGCTGACATTTTCGTACCGCTGGCGCGCGCTTATCCCGATCTACATTTTTGTATTCATGATCGGAGTTCAGCACGGCTTTCCCTTGTGGTGGATCCCGTATCTCTATATCTGGACCGTCTACTGGGCGATCTCCATGCTGATCCCGTACCGGAAGATGCCCATGAAGGCGCGTCTGATCCTGCTGCCTCTGGTCTGCGGTCTTTTCGGACTTGCATACGGCACGCTTTACGCGCCGGCGCAGGCTGTGATGTTCCATCTTGGTCCTCATTCCACGCTCAAATGGATAATCGCAGGGCTTCCTTGGGACGCGGTCCACTTTTTCGGGAATCTTTCGATCGGCACTCTCATCGTGCCTCTGACCGAGCTGGTGCTGAAAATGAAAAAGAAATATACGGACTGAAAACCGGCCGCCGGGAGCCAAAACCGGCGGTCGGATCATTTTTGGTTGAAATCAGTCATTTTTTTCTTGATTTAGTCGCAGTTTTGTATTAAAATATAGCGTGAAAATCATAAAGAAGGACGCCGGAGCGGAACGCCCGGCGGAAAGGTTGGTTTTATGGCAACGAAATTCAGAAAGATCGGCGTTCTGACCTCAGGGGGAGACGCGCCCGGCATGAACGCCGCGGTCCGCGCAGTGGCGCGCGCCGCTCTGTCTCACGGAGTCGAAGTCATGGGAATTTACGGCGGCTACCGCGGCATGATATACGATGAGATGATCCCCCTCACCACCACCGAGGTATCGAACAAGATAACCCTCGGCGGCACGTTCCTCTACTCCGACAGATGCCTTGAATTCAAGGAAGAGGAG
>CACXCL010000250.1 GCA_902766115.1 uncultured Ruminococcus sp. | reverse complement strand
GTCACGTTCATCGACGGATCGAGGACGTAGAGGTCGTTATTTTCCTCAAAATCCCAGTTGTCGTGCTCATCCAAGCAGTAAAGTCTTCCCGTTTCTTCATCATACCAGTAGTGCATCACGGCGTCGTCCTGCTCGTCTTCCGCGAGATAACGGTCGATTTCTTCCTGACTCAGACCCTCGATCCATCTTTGACCGTTGGTGCTTCTCTGCACGCTCGTTACGACGCGCAGATACCCCTCGTACTCGTCCATGGAAAAGCTGTTCAGCAGGCGGCCGTCGATCCGGGCCGAGCCCGCGAGGGCAAGTCCGCCGCTTACGGAGATCTTAGAGATGACCGTTTCGTCTTTCGAATAAGAGGTCTCCAGCGTCGTGCCGTCTTCCGTCTTTTGTTCAGTGACAGTATTATGATCCGTCCTTGCCACAAAGATGTTGTCCGGGGACTGATACATGATCTCCCCGGTGTACCCGAGCAGGGAGATATTCGACGCGACGGACGCGTCCGCGACGTCGATCTCCATCACGTTGAGATAGGTGCAGTCGCTCTCGTCGCCGGAACAGTAGATCGAGTCGGCGCCGACCAGCTCTTCCGTCCCGTTCTTATACACAACCGGGATGTAAGTCTCGGGATCGTCTCGGTCGATGGGATCGTAGAAGCCCTCCGACGCGATGAGATAGAGTTTCCCGTCCGTCAAGCGGCTCGAGACCGCGAATCCGCCGATAGACGCCGTGCCCACGAGGGCCGGAGCCGCCCTGTCGGTAATATCGTAAACTGTCACCGCGAAGTACTGCTTGCCCCAATAGGCGCGGAATTCGTTCCCCTGCTCGTCCGTTTTGGGCTCATACATACTGCCGACGACGATCAGCCGGCCGTCCGTGACGTAGATATCGGAAGCAGTTGCGTTCCACGAATAAAGACGAAGGCCGTTCATGGCCACCGCGGTACCGTCCTCGTTCACAAGAGGGATCTTCGACACGGTCTCCATCTCCCCGTCCTCGGCGGAGAAGATGTACACGTTACTGTTGCTGACTGCGTAAATGTACTTCCCGTCGGTCTTGACCACGTCCGCCTCGTCGATGCCCGCGACCTGTACGTTGGTCTCCGTGTATCCGCCGGAAACGGCGTCTGCGTTATCCTCGCTTGTTCCGACAGCGCCGCCAAGCAGTACGCTGCCGTCTATGTCAGCGTCCCATCCCCAGCCTTTTTGGACCCATCCCGAGCCGTTTTGCGGGTCGTAACCGTTTGCTTCGAGAAGATCGTATATCTCGCCGTATTCCCGTCCGGAGGACAGTTTTTCCGCCTTCAAGGGAGCGGGACGTGCGACGTTCTTCTCCGGCGCCCTGTTCACCTGTCCCGCCACGAGCACCGTGCCGATCATCAGGACCAGAACAAGCGCAAACGACACCGCGGTTTTCGCGGCGCCGCGCCGTCTCGCCTTTTCTTTTTTTACTTTTTCGAGGACCTCCGCGGTCATCTCGTCATATGTTTTCATCGGTGATTCCCTCCTTTTCAAGAAGCGCGCGAAGAGCGCGCCTCGCCCGAAAGATGATATTCTCAGTCTGCTTAAGAGTCTTTTTCATGGCGCGCGCCACGTCCGCGTGGCTCATTCCCTCGAAATATACGAGATAGAGCGCAACGCGGTACTCCTCGTTCAGCTCCGCCATGGTGCGGTGAAGGATCTCGTCCCTCTCGGAACGCAGGATGCGCCCCTCGAGAGTTTCGAGGTCGGCCGTCTGCTCCGGATCGAGCGACAGGATCTCCCCCCGGCGCGCCCTTTTGCGGATCATATCTATCGCCTTGTGCCGGCAGATGGCGAACAGATAGGTCCTCAGCTGGCTCTCTCCGCGGAACGCACGCTTTCTCAAAGCGATCTCCGCGAAAGCGTCGGAGACGATCTCTTCCGCGTCGCTGGTGTTCTTTACCAAACCGACGGTAAAAAACGTCATCGTGTCGGCGTACGCGCGCACGATCTCTCCCATGGCGCTCTCGTCGCCCTCAACGTACCTTTTGTAACTGTCCAGCACCGCGGCGTCCTGAGTCATATCCTCTCTCCTTTCCCTCAAGCCTTCACCCTTTAGTCGTAAAAGACGGAAAAACTTCTCACCTTTTTTGGAACTTTTTTGTCGGGAACACAAATCCCGCGGGATTACCGCGGGATCGCTTATCAGTAGTTATAAACAGACGTTATGCCGAGATACTCCTCCAGACACAGACCGCTGTCACGGAGGGGGATCGACAGCCACGTCCCGACGTATCTCACGTGCCAGGGCTCGTACATGTATCCCGTTATATCCACCTTGTCGGCGGGATAACGGATTATGAACCCGTATTCCCAGCAGTGGGCGGCGAGCCACTGTCCCTCCGGGGTGTCGGCGAAGGCCAGGTACGTCCCGTTCAGGTCCACCGCCAGGCCCGTCTGGTGCTCGCTGTGCCCCGGACGCGCGCTGTAGGTGTCGGCGAGCGCCTTGCCGTCCCGGTCCACGTACGCCTGATAAAGCCAGCTCTGTGTGGCGTAGGACCGGTAGTCCGATACGGAATAGAGATACAACCCCTCCGCCGCCGCGGCGTTCTGCATCTTCGACAGGGCGGAGCGGGTCTCGGGGGTAAGCCCGCCGGGGTCGTAGGAGGCGGGGAGCGAGTAGGTCTTGTTCGCCACCATCAGCCCGCCCACGTATGTGATCCCGTCACGCACTTCTATGGGAAATCCCGTGGCGCTGGTACCGATCACTTCACCTGCCGCAGGCGGAGTCGGAGGAGCGGGAGGCTCGGTCACGGGAGGAGCCGGAGGTTCCGTCTCGGGAGGAGCGGGCGGCTCCGTCCAGACGGGCTCCGTTGCGGGCGGTTCCGTCCACACGGGCTCGGTCGCCGGGGGCTCCGTCTCCGGAGGCTCCGTCTCCGGAGGCTCGGTAACGGGTTCCGTCTCGGTCTCGGTCTCGGTCTCGGTTTCCGTTTCGATTACGGTCTCGGTTTCGGTCTCCGTCCCCGGCGCCGTTTCCGTTTCTGTCGCTTTTTTGCCCCTGTCGGAGCACGAGGACAGAACGCAAACGGTCAAAATGACCGCCAGCGCGGCGGAAACTGCGCGAAGGATAACTGTCATTCGGTTCCTTTTCATTTTCTCCTCCGTCATCCGGATCATTTCAGCAAATCTGTGAGTATTTTCTCGAATTCCGCTTCCGTCCCGGCGCGGTTGACCGCCCATCTCGCCGCCGCGGAGCCCCTGATCCCCCGGATCAGGTGGCCGACGCGAGCGCGCGCCTCGCGTACTCCGACAGCCTCTCCTTTTTCCCTGCAGAGCTCCCGCAAAAGGCGAAGGGCGGCGCCGATCCTGTCTTCTTTCGCCGGCAGAAACGGCTCTCCGCCGCCCCGGAGGACGTTCTTTATCTCGCCGAATATCCACGGATCGCAGAGGGCGGCGCGGCCGACGAGGATCCCGTCGCAGCCGGTCTCTTCCACCATCCGGGCGGCGTCCTCGCCGGAAGCGACGTCTCCGTTTCCGAAGACCTCCACGGACGGGTCCGCGGCTTCTCTCACCCGGCGGATCACTCCGTTGTCCGAGGACGGGGCGTACATCTGATCTCTCGTCCTGCCGTGGACCGTTATTCTCGACGCGCCGCAGGCGCACAGCATCTTCCCGAACTCAGGCGCGTTGACGGAGTTTTTGTCCCATCCGGCGCGGATCTTCACCCAAAGAGGAACTCCGTGCTTCTCAGTCACATCCGAAACAGCGCGGGTCACATCCCCGGCGAGCTTCATGTCGCGCATCAGCGCGCTCCCGTCGCCGCCTTTCACGATCTTCTTCACGGGACAGCCCATGTTGATCTCGATGGCGGCGGGGGGACTTCCCATCTCGTCGCCCGGGCATATTTCGTCGAGTATGATCCCGGCAGCCGCCGCCATCTGAGCGGGGTCGTGACCGAAGATCTGCACGGCGCAGGGCGCCTCTCCCCACCGCCGCGCGGCGAGGGCAGGCGTTTTTTCGTCTCTGTAGCAGAGCGCCGCCGCGGAGACCATTTCGGTAACGCAGAAATCCGCTCCGCCTTCGGCGCACATGAGCCGGAATATTTTGTCCGTGAACCCCGCCATGGGAGCAAGCCCCACCGGGACCGTTCTGTCTCTCTTTCCGATCATACCGGCGCCATTTTGCGAAGGATCTGCCATCCTCTTTCGGGGTGGTACGCCGCCATGACTCCGTCGGAGCAGGAGGATATGGACGAATACTCGAAGGGCACCACCACGTTGCCGGAGGCGTCTATGACTCCGCATCTGCCGTCGGCGGTCTTCAACACGCCGAGACCCTCGGAGAAGGGCTTGCCGTCCTTATATACCGGCTCGGCGATCCATTTTCCGGTGTAGTCCATATAGCCGTAGAGCCCGTTTCTCTTCAGAAGGATCACTCCGTCAGAGTAGGACACGAGCTTATATCCCTCCGGGATCGGGAATTCGTTCCCCGACCGGTCGATCAGTATGTCCTCGGTGTCGAGGTAGCGGATCACATGGTCGTAGATAAAGTTCGTCCCGTCGATGGATTCGCGGCGCACGCGTACAAGACCGTGATCGTAGTAGAACGAGCCGATGCTCGCCTCACCGTCATCCACGGGCGGCATGAACGTGGTTATGACGATTCGGTCCGTGTTGTTGGTGTACTGGTCACGGGTCGAAAACAGTCTGTTCCCCGACCCGTCCACGAAATAGAGACCGCCGTCGTTATAGTACGGCTCCGTCACGACGCATCCGAGTCCCTCGCTGAAATTGTAGGCGCGTTTGAAATCATATCCCGTGGTCTCATATCCGCCGGAGGTGTACGCCCACAGCGGGTCGTGCTTCATTTCCAGCGGCTTGCCCTTCGGCAGGGTATAGAGGTCGCGCATCTTGACCGCAAGGGTCAGCCCGTTGTCGCTGAGACCGTAGTACGCGGGGTAGTCGAAGCGGAGCCCGCGTCCGTCGGTCAGGTCGTTGAACGCGGAGTAGGCGAAATACGAGCCATCGCCCGAAAGAGTATAATACGACTTTGCGTCCTCCATTACGGGGTTGCCTTTGCCTTCTTCGAGGAGCTTGCCCTCCACAAAGTAGTTCTTTTCCCAATCCTGCGGCTCCCGCGTCAGTTTGACGCGCTTGTCCAGGTTCATATTGTCGAGTTCCGTCTCCGGAGCGTTTTCCTCGTCTTTTTTAAGCTCTTCCAGCTCTTTTTTCGTGTATTCTTTGATCTCCACTCCCTCTTCGTCGAACATGCCGCTCTGACGGTATCCGTTCCTGTAAAAGAGGGGGTTGCCGTCCCGGTCGCGCTCGTAGGCGGGAATGTAGTCGGTATCGTCATAGTATGTGAGGAAATCACCGGAACGTGAATAGAGCGACAGCGTCTCGCCGTTGTCGACGATAAAGTAGCCCATATAGATCTCCACGGCGGGACGGTCCACCTCTGTCGGCGTCTCCTCCGTTTCAAATTTGCCGTACATCTCGTTCTGGACCACGGACGTCTTCATGACGGTCTTTTTCCTCAGCGTGTATTCCGACGGCACGTCGAAATTCGGAGTCATGACGCCGATCTTCATATACGTGGGGTCGTAAGGCAGATTTGACGTGCCGTAGCCCTCTTCCGAGAGAGTCCCCGCAAAGGGGACCCCGACCCCGTCTTTCGGAATTTTCGATGAATCGAGTATACCGACCACGCTTTCAGACCCATTCTTCGCCACCTCGGCCTTTGCGTCATCCTCGGTGATCGTGGGCGTCCTCTCCTCCCTCTTCGGGCGGTTCGGGTCGTCCTTCTTCCCCGGATTTCCCGGATCGTCAGGGACGATTATCGGAGTCGTTCCGCCTCCGTTGTTTTTCGGTCTTCCCAAATAGAGAAGGGACCCGACGGCGAGAGAGGCGATCACAAAAAAGCACAGCGCGGACAAAACGGTTTTCATGATCCGCAACGTCCCTTTTTTCATCTTCATCGGTCCCCTTCCTTATTGTTTATTTGTGGTATCCGGTCCCCTTCATGATCTCCGTCGCACGGTAGATCGCCTCGTAAAGCATGACCCGGGCGAGCTGGTGGGGGAAAGTCATCCGCGACATGGACAGCCGCGCGGCGCAGGATCTCTTCACCTTGTCGGAGAGTCCGTGAGAGGAGCCCACGATAAAGCAGAACGACGAGACGCCTCCGCTCATTTCCCCCGAGATGCGCGCCGACAGCTCCCCGGAGCTGAGTTCTTCGCCCTCCACGCAAAGCGCCGCGGTGAAAGCCCTCTTCGGCACGGCGGCAAGTATCCTCTCCGCTTCCCTGTCCAGGGCGTTCGCGATCTCCGCGTCCGACGGGGACGCTGAGATCTTTTCTTCCTTTATTTCCACCTCGCGGACGGTAAAGGAGGCGCCGAGCCGCTTTTTGTATTCGTCCGCCGCCCGGCGGAAAAAGTCCTCGCGGAGACCGCCCACCGCGATCACGGTAAGGGTCGCCATAGTCAGACGAGCTTCACGGCTCCGGCGGGACGGACGGACAGGATATGGCAAGCGACGTCTCCGAAGACGGAATCCATGAGTTTTTTGTAGTCTCCGGCGTCGCCCGTGGGCACGAACGCCTGAATCGTGCCGGCGAATCCGCCTCCGTGCACCCGGTGCGCCGATCTCTTCCCCTTGAGAAAGTGGTCAGTCAGGCAGAGCGCGAGAGACAGCCCCTGCTCCGATACATTCTGCGTCGTGTATACGTTCTGCAGATACTTGAAGCTGGAATTGCCGCTGGCGTTGACTCCGTCGAAAAAGGCGTCAAGATCGTCGCGCTTTATTGCCTCGACCTGATCCGCCACTCTGTCGTTCTCCTCGATGAAGTGCAGAGCGCGCAACACGGCGCGGTCGCCGAGGGTCTCCCTGAGGCGGGGTATCTCACTCACAACGGCTTCAAAACTCAGCCCGCGCAGGACGTCTCTGCCCATCTCCCGGGCGACGGCTTTCATCTCTCCCGGCACGGACGCGTAGTCCGCGTTAAGATCGGCGTGATTGCCGCCCGTGTTGACCACGCAGAGGGAGTAGCCCTCCCTCGTCAGGTCGAAATCCAGCGCCTCGATGACCGGATCTGCAGGATCGAGGAAATCTATCGTGATGAACCCTCCCACGGCGCAGGCGGTCTGATCCATCAGTCCGCAGGGCTTGCCGAAGTAGACGTTCTCCGCCCACTGAGCCATCTTCGCGATCTCGACGGCGGAGACCTTCCCGTCGTTGAACAGGTGGTTCAGGATATTGCCCACCATGACCTCGAACGCCGCGGAGGATGAAATGCCCGATCCCTTGAGCACGTTGGACGTGGTGTAGGCGCAGAAGCCTCCTGTCCTGTATCCGGCGTTCTCGAAGGCTCGTCTCATCCCGGCGATAATGGCGCCTGACGTGAAAAACTTCTCCGGGTCAGGGAATTCGGATGCTCCGGCGGGAACGACGTCCTCCGGGAATCCCTCGCTCTTTATCCTTATGACTCCGTCCCCGGACACTGCCGCGACGGCGATAATATCCAGATTGACCGACGCGGCGATGACGCGTCCGTGGTTGTGGTCGGTGTGGTTGCCTGAGATCTCGCTCCTTCCGCCCACGGAAAACAGATGCAGATCCCCCTCTCCGTAAAGAGAGACGAAGGAGTCCGCCGCGCAGGCATAGCGCTCTCTCTCAGACGCAGGGTCGGAGACCGCCAGCAGATCGGTAAGCTTTCCGTCGACGCCTCCGTCGAGGATGGTTTTCTTGAGTGATTCTGAGTTCATATTTTGAGTCCTTTCAGGATGGATTATACACAGTGTAAGTCAGAAGCCGAAAAGCGCTTTCGCTCCGAAAGTAATGAGAGATACGGCTGCAGACGCGATGACCACACCGATGAAGATCACGGGGACCGCGTGTTTTAGTCGAATGTCGAAAAGCGCCGCCACAAGGGCGCCGGTCCACGCACCGGTGCCGGGCAGCGGGATCGCCACCAGCAGGAGCAGACCGAAAAGCTCGTATTTTTTGATCTTTTCCGCGCTGCGCTCCGCCTTCGCCTCCATTTTTTCCGCGATCCTGCGGTAAAAGCGGCTCTTCCTTTTCATCCATTCGAAAATAGGACGGATGAAAAGAATGATGAACGGAACGGGAATCATGTTCCCGATCACGGCGGCGATCATGGTCCCGGGGAGCGGCAGTCCCTCCCGGGTCACACCGAACGGGATCGCTCCCCTCAGCTCTACCACGGGGATCATTGCCACAAAAAGCACTTTAAGGTATCTGATGAACGTCATTGTTTTCTCCGCTTCAGAGTTTCTTTTCCGCTTTTCTCAGCGCAAGGTAGTCTTCCAGAATGAGCCGCGCCGCCATCTCGTCCACGCGTTGTCTGTGGCGTCCGGGGCGAAGTCCGTTCTCAGAGAGGATCTCGTGTGCGGAGACGCTTGTAAGCCTCTCGTCGCACATGACGGCGGGGATCCCGGATATCCTCTCCACCTCCGCCGCGAAGTCGCGGCACTTGGCGCTCCGGGGACCCGGTTCTCCGTCCATGTTTACGGGATCGCCTACCACGATGAGCTCCGCCATGAGCTCCTCCGCGCGGCGGGCTACCTCGGCGGCCACTTTTTTGAAGCCGGGGCGGTCGATGAGTCCCGCTCCGTATGCCAAAATCTCCATCTCGTCGCATACGGCGAGGCCCGTCCGGGCGTCTCCGTAGTCAACGGCCATAATTATCATTCCGCGGGGCTCCCTTCTTCCTTTTCCTTTTTGTACTCGTTCAGTTCGGCAAGGGTGGGGATGGACGAGGACGCTCCGGCTTTTGACACCGACAGCGCCGCCGCCGCGTTGCCGAAGCGAATGGCGGCTCCGATGTTGCCGTTCTCCACGTAGTAGCAGGTCAGCGCCGCGGTGAAAACGTCGCCTGCGGCGGTGGTATCCACCACGTTGACCTTCTCCGCGGGAAAGTTGTAAAACTCCTCGCCGTCAAACAGGAACGCGCCTCTCGCGCCGAGTTTGAGCACCACGTATTTCGCCCCGGTGACGTTCCTCAGCTTGATGGACGCCCTGAGGCAGTTTGCGTCGTTTTTGGGATCGATGCCGGTGAAGATCATGGTCTCCGTCTCGTTGAGAGAGAACATCTCCACCGGAGCGAGTTCTCTCAGAGGAAAGTCCTCCCGTGCGGGGGCGGCGTCGACGAATATGGGGATCCCCTTCCGGTGCGCGATGCGGCACGCCTCCAGCACCGCCTCGTCCGGGATCTCAAACTGAAGGTACACGGCGTCGGGATAGCAGTTGAACGCGCCCTCCACGTCCTTTCCCGTCATGGTCCCGTTGGCGCCGGGAAAAACGATTATGCGGTTTGCGCCGCCGGACTCCACGAGGATCGAAGCGAGTCCCGTGGGCGTCTCCCTGTCAACGATCATATATCTTGTGTCGATACGCTCCGATTTGTACAGAGAAGTCAGTTTTTTGCCGTTCGGATCGTCGCCGACTTTGCACATGAACACGCAGTCCGCGCCGAGGCGCGCCATGGTGATGGCGCTGTTTGCGCCCTTCCCTCCCGGGACGTAGGAATAGGTGCCGCCGTGCTCGAGGATCGTCTCGCCCGAGTAGGGAACGCGGCTCACGTTCTGGACCATGTCCATGTTGGCGCTGCTGACGACAAGTATCCTTTTTTTCATTTTGCGACCTCTCCTTTCTTTTTTCGGCATATTTCCACGGATACGCATACACGGTTATTGTACCATATTCCGAGCCTGAAATCAACATTTCGCGGCTCCGTTTTTCGCATCCCGGAAAAAAATCCGGTTATGAGACGTTTTGCTCAAAAATGTTGACACGGAGCCGAAAAGTTGCTATTATTATATTATTATAACAGTATAATGGGAAAGTTTGGGCGGCGGGACGGCTTCCGGTCGGCTCAGGCGGAAAGGAACGGTAAAAAATGAGGATCACTCCCGCAGAGGGCATGAACGATTTTCTGCCCCGCGAGACGGAAATAAGGGACCGGCTGATGGAGCAGATCGTGAAGAGCTACAGATCGTACGGCTTCACCAAGATCACCACTCCCATCGTGGAATCCATCGAAAATCTCGACAACAGCGACGGAGGCGACAACCTGAAGCTGATCTTCCGGGTGATGAAGAGAGGGCAAAAGCTTCAGAACGCCCTTCAGTCGGGCGATCCCGGGGAGCTGTGCGACCTGGGGCTCAGATACGACCTGACGCTCCCTCTCGTGAGGTACTACTCGAACAACCGGGCGAAGCTCCCGGACCCGTTCAAGTGCATACAGATCGACCGGGCGTACCGGGCAGAAAGGCCCCAGAAGGGGCGCTCCCGCGAATTCGTCCAGTGCGACATCGACGTGATTGGCAGCGACTCCCTCGACTCCGAGGTGGAGCTCATCACCGTGACGGCGGAAACTCTCCTCTCCATCGGGATCGGCGATTTCACAGTCCGTATCAACGACAGACGGGCTCTGAGGGCGATAATCGGGAAGGCGGGATTCGATCCCGCAGACGCGGACTCCGTCTGCATCACCATCGACAAGCTGGACAAGATCGGCGCGGACGGCGTGAGAGAAGAACTTATCGAAAAGGGATTTGCCCCGGGAGCGGTCAATGATCTCATGACGACCCTTGACGCCGGTGTGACGGCGGACGCACTGATACAGTACGCCGACCCGGAGGTGGCGCAGGGCGTAAAATACGTCATCGACAATGCGTCGGAACTCGCAAACGGCAGGTACGGCATAAAGTACGACGTGACTCTGGTACGCGGTCAGGGATACTACACCGGAGCGGTATTCGAGATCGAAAGTCCCGCCTTCGGCGGCACCATCGCCGGCGGCGGCAGATACGATGGGCTCATCGGCAGATTCACCGGAGAGAACGTCCCCGCCGTGGGCTTCTCCATCGGATTCGAGAGGATCTTCTCGATCCTCGCCGGCGGCGACGCGGGCGGCGGAAGAAAAAAGATCGCCCTGCTCTACGACGAGGGGCAGATCGCCGAGGCGCTGCAATTCTCCGCCACGCTCCGGAGGGACGCCGACGTGACTCTGGTAAAAAAGAAAAAAAAGCTCGGCAAACAGTTCGGACAGCTCGAGGCGCAGGGCTTCAGTGAGGCGAGATTCTCCGGCGAGCCGGACAACGTCAAGGTCCTCGGACAAAATCAGTAAAATACGCGTTCACGGCGCGGTGAGACTTTTTTCATCGCGTCCCGCGCGATGAAAAAGAAAGTGTGCGACATATGGAATGGACATCCGTTACAGATCTGAGAGAGAAATACCTTTCATTTTTTGAATCGAAGGGACATCTTCGACTCCCCTCCTTCTCCCTGGTTCCCCGGGGAGACAAGTCTCTGCTCCTCATCAACGCAGGCATGGCTCCGCTGAAAAAGTATTTCACCGGCGAGGAGGAGCCGCCCCGTCACAGAGTGACCACCTGCCAGAAATGCATGAGGATGCTGGACATCGACAGCGTGGGTATCACCGCCCGCCACGGCACCTTCTTCGAGATGCTGGGCAACTTCTCCTTCGGCGATTACTTCAAGAACGAGGCGATCCCGTGGGCGTGGGAGTTCCTCACCGGCGTGCTGAAAATGCCCGCCGACCTGCTCTACCCCTCCGTCTACGAAAAGGACGACGAGGCGTTCGACATCTGGAACAAGGTCATCGGCATCCCCGCGGAGCGGATCACACGGCTCGGCAAGGAGGACAACTTCTGGGAGCACGGCTCCGGTCCCTGCGGTCCCTGCTCCGAGATCTACTTCGACCGGGGCGAGAAGTACGGCTGCGGCAAGCCCGACTGCCGACCCGGATGCGACTGCGACCGCTTCATGGAAGTGTGGAACAACGTGTTCACCCAGTTCAACAGCGACGGCAAAGGCAATTACACCGAGCTGGCGAAAAAGAACATCGACACCGGCATGGGACTTGAGCGGCTGGCATGCGTAATGCAGGGCGTGGACAACATGTTCGAGATCGACAGCATCAGGAAGATACTGGATCACGTCGTCGCCCTCTCGGGCAAGAAATACGGGGAGGAGCACAAAAACGACGTCTCGATCCGCGTTATAACCGACCATATCAGGGGAACGGTGTTCCTCATCTCCGACGGCGTTCTCCCGTCCAACGAGGGAAGAGGCTACGTCCTTCGCCGTCTGATGCGCCGCGCGATCTCCCACGGCAAGCGGCTCGGTATCAACGGGCCGTTCCTGGCATTGCTCTGCGACACCGTGATCGATGAAAACAAAGCGGGCTATCCCGAGCTCGGAGAGAAGAGAGAATACATCAGAAAAGTCATCTCCCTCGAAGAGGAGAGATTCAATTCCACCATCGACGCGGGTCTCACGAAGCTCGGCGACGTGATCGACGAGACGTTGAGGGCCGGCGGATCGACGGTGTCAGGCGCCGAGGCGTTCAAGCTCTACGACACCTTCGGCTTCCCGCTGGATATGACGAAGGAGATCGCGGCGGGCAGGGGGCTCTCCGTTGACGAGGAGGAATTCGCCTCGCTCATGAAGGCGCAGAAGGAGCGCGCCCGCGCCGCCAGAGGCAACATCTCCGGTTGGAGCAGCGAGACGCTGTCCGCGCTCGACAACATCCCGAAGACGGTGTTCGAGGGCTATACCGGATCAAGCTCCGAGGCGAAGGTCCTCGCGATCCTCGTGAACGGCGAGGCGGCGGAGAGCGTCTCCGAGGGCGACTGCACGCTGATCCTTGACAAGACGCCGTTCTACGGCGAGATGGGCGGTCAGGTGGGCGACACGGGCTCGATCGCCGGGAACGGGTGCTCGCTCACCGTCGAGGATACGAAGATCCGCGACGGCGTCGTGCTGCACATCTGCACGGCGGACGAAGGCACAGTTTCCGTCGGCGACGCCGTCACCGCGACGATAGACGAAGATCGCCGCGCGGCGATAAAGAGAAACCACTCCGCCTGCCATCTGCTCCAGGCGGCGCTGAGGCGCGTCCTCGGCGATCACGTGGAGCAGGCGGGCTCCTACGTGGACGAGAACAGAGTCAGATTCGACTTCACCCATTTCGAAGGGATGAAGGAGGATGAGATCCGTCGGGTGGAGCAGCTGGTGAACGAGGAGATCCTTCGCGGTCTCAGCGTCAAGACCGAGGAATGCTCCGTTGAGGAAGCAAAGAAAAAAGGCGCCATGGCGCTGTTCGGGGAAAAATACGGCAGCGTGGTGAGGGTCGTCGAAATGGGCGACTTCTCCATGGAGCTCTGCGGAGGCACCCACGTGGACAACACCTCGAAGATCGGTCTGTTCAAGATCCTCTCCGAGTCCTCCGTGGCGGCGGGCGTCCGCAGGATCGAGGGGACCACGGGACTCGGCGTGCTCCGCATGATCGACGAGCGCGACGGGCTGATCGCCGACTGCGCCAAGGCGCTGAAGGCGCAGAATCCCCACGACGTGGCGTCCCGAGCCGCCACCCTCCAGGAGGAGCTTTCCGCGGCGAAGAAGACGGTCGAGCAGCTCAACGCGAAGCTTGCGGGCGGTCGTGTCGACTCCCTGCTCGCTTCTTCGAAGACCGTGGGAACGGTGCGGCTCATAACTTCCGACCTCGGCGATATGTCCATGGACGCGGTACGTTCTCTCGGAGACACGATCCGGGACAAGGCAGACGACGTGGTGGCTGTGTTCGCCATCCATTCCGGCGACAAGCTGAACTTCACCGCCGTCTGCGGCAAGAACGCGGTTGCGGCGGGCGCTCACGCGGGCAATCTGCTCCGCGAGGTCAGCGCGGTCACCGGCGGGCGCGGAGGCGGACGACCCGACAGCGCCACCTCCGGAGGACGGGATCTCACTAAGATCGGCGAGGCGCTGGACAGTGCGGAAACGATCCTCAAAGGGATGCTTAAATAGCGTTTCAAGGGGGAGTTTTGCGGCTGCACCCCCCTTTTTCCGAGACACAGACCGGAACTGAAAGGAAAACCGCACATGAAGAGATTATTATCCGTATTTTTGGCGGCGATCATGGTCGCCGGTGCGCTGATCATCGCCGCTCCCGCCTCCGCGGAGGGAGAGCTGCCCGATCTGATCGCCGCGGAGCGGTCGGAGCTGAACGTGACAAGCCCGCTGGCTCTGGTGGAGCGCGTCAACGGCGCGGACGGGTACAAAGCCGTCCTTTCAGGGAACGGCAAACCGTCGTCCCTGCTGACGGAGGCGGCCGACGTGTCCGATCTCGGAGAGTTTTTCAGGACCTGCGCCGCCGCGGAAACCATTCCAAACGTAAGGATAACGACTGAGGAAGAGGCGGGAGCCCTTACCGCCGCGGCGGAGGAACTCGGCTTCACCGACGTCACGGTCATATCGGGCGACGTCGCCTTGCTCCGGGCGGTGAGGGAAAAGATCCCCGCCGTCAGAACGGGGCTGGAGGTCGCCCTGTCCGGCGACTCCGTCACCTCGAAGGAAGCCGGCGACGTCCGTCTCGCCGTACGCGGCGCTCCTGCGACGTTCTGCGTGATACGCCCGGAGCACGCGACGCTTCACAATGTCCGCGCCCTTCAGACGCTCTGCGTCGCCGTGTGGGTGGAGCTCGAAAACGCCGCCCCCGCGGATGTCGTGAGAGTCGCCCTCTTGGGAGTGAACGGGATCATCTGCGACAGCCAGGCGGCGGCCGCCGCCGTCCTCAACGAATACCTCGAGCCGGGCACCATGGCACGCACTCCGCTTATAATCGGTCACAGGGGCTACCCGGGACGGGCTCCGGCCAATACGATCGAGGCGTTCCGTCAGGCTCTTGAATACGGAGCGGACGTTTTTGAGATCGACGTCCATCTGTCGGCGGACGGCCACGTTATCGTGGTCCACGACGGCACCATCGCCACGACCACAAACTACAGCGGCGACCTGTCCGTGGAGCAGATGACACTGGAGGAGATAAAGTCGTACAACATCGTAAGCGGGACCTACTATCCCGGCGAATACAGGGACGGAGAGCTGACGGATCTTGAGATCCCTACCCTCGACGAGGTGCTGGACCTGCTGGAACGGTATCCGGAGAAAAAGCTTTTCCTTGAGTTCAAGGGAAGCGACCCTGCCTGCGTTGACGAGTCCATGCGGCTAATAAAAGAACGGGATCTGACGGATCAGGTGGACGTGATCTCCTTCACCTCCTCCCTCCTCACCGAGACCACGGCGGAAGGCAATATACCCGGTATGTCAACGGGGCTGCTGGGCGGAGCCGGGGGAGCCTCCGGCTCGGCGGAGGCGGTGCTGAGAGACCTGTTCTCCGCCCTCTCCGACGTACAGCGGTACTTCAGCACCATAAACTACAGTTCCATCAAGGATTACGAGTTCCTGTCCGCCGCCAACGACCGCGGCATGACCGTGTGGCCCTGGACCTACTGGCTGATGTCAAACGACTGGGCGTTCTTCATGGGCTCCGGCGGTATCACCACCGACGACCCGGGATGGGCGGCGGATATGTTCAAGTTCATCACCTCGGACCCCGTGACGGTAGGCGTGGGCAAAAAGGTTGACGCGCCGGTCGTCGGGACGACGTACAAAGGCGACAGGATCACCATCGCGCCGTATAAGATAAGGATGAAGGTCATCGAAGGCGACGCGGCGGAGGTCGAAAACGGCAGGATCATCGGCGTCCGCTCCGGCGCGGCGCAGGTCGTCTGCTCCGTCACTGCGAAGACCGCCGACGGATCGGAATACATACTTGCCTGCGGACCCGTCGCCGTCACCGTGACGGAGGGCGGTCCCGGCACTGACAGGGAGACCCCTGACGTCGACGTATTCGATCCGGTACCGGAGAAATGGGACGGCGACGTGGTGTACGTCTCCCACCTCAACTCCAACAACGAGACCTACGACGACGCCATGATCGTCACCGACACGGGCTGGGCCCACGTCGTGGGAGATATCGACGAAGTGAACCCCGGGGTCATAAAACATTACGTCATGTACGAAGTGGAAAACCGGGACGGGAAGTATATCGCCTCAAAATACGTGACAGGATCCGGTATTTTCTCCTACCCGGCGCCGGATCCCAAGGACGGATTCCTCCTGCTCCTGTGCCGGAAGAACCGCTCCTACAACATGGCTCTCGGCGGTAAGCTGCTGGGACGGGAGCTGAGACCCGACGGATTCCTTCTGTACAGAGGCTTTGCCATAGACACCGAGGAGAACCCGGACGGCGTTAAAAAACTCCAGGTGCACAGGGTGGCGAACGCCTCGGGCTTCAGCGACGTAAAGGATTCGGCGTTCTACGCCGACCCGGTGGTATGGGCGGTTTATATGAACGTCACTTCCGGCACCGGCAAGACCACGTTCTCGCCGAACGATCCCTGCACCCGCGCCCAGGCGGTCACCTTCCTGTGGCGCACCGCCGGATCGCCGACTCCGGAAATCGGTGAAAATCCGTTTGAAGACGTAACGGAAAACAAGTATTACTACGACGCGGTGCTTTGGGCAGTTGAGCAGGGGATCACCAACGGAACGGACAAGACGCACTTCTCGCCGGACACGATCTGCACCAGGGGTCAGATCGTCACGTTCCTCAGCCGTTCCGCGGGCTCTCCGGAGCCGAAGAGCGAAGCGAATCCCTTTGAGGACGTGAAGAACGGCGCGTTCTACCGCGACGCAGTCCTGTGGGCTGTGGAGCATGGCGTCACCAACGGCACGGATGCGACCCACTTCTCGCCGAACGATAAATGCACGAGAGGTCAGATCGTCACGTTCCTGTACAGGAACGCGAAATAAAGAAAATGAGCATCTTATATGGCGACGGAATCCACGATGATTATCCTGCTATTCAGGAAATGCTGGACCGCGGCGGCGAAGTGATCCTTCCGGACCCCGAATCCGGATATACGATCTCACAAACTCTCGTAATCCCATCGGAGTGCCGGCTCACCCTTCCGCCTTTTGCGCTGATACGACTGATGGACGGGATGAATTGTCCCATGATCCGCAACCGATGGAATACAGAGCGGGGACACACTTCCCACAGCGTCTTCAAAGGTCCTCTTTGGAACTATTGCAGAACGGTCTCCATTCTCCGGAAGGACCGATGCCGGGACTTCGAAATACGGGGAGGGGTGTGGGACTTCAACAATATGAATCAGAAGCCCAATCCGGTCCGGACCGGTGATTTCGGAGGTCGCTACACCGGATTTGGAATGCAGTTTTTCAATGCATCCCGATTCAAAATCAGCGCTCTGACCCTGAAAGATCCCGTGACCTATGGGATGAACTTCGATTTATCGTCTGATTTTGAAGTCAGCGACATAGTCTTTGACTACAACCACGGGAACCCGGCGCCTATCAATATGGACGGTATTCACCTGAACGGCAACTGCTCCGGAGCGGTACTCAGGAATCTTTCGGGCGCCTGCTATGACGACACGGTGGCGCTGAATGCCGCCGAGGGGATATCAGGTCCGATCACACATGTCACGGTAGACGGGATAAGCGCAGAGGGAAGCCACAGCGCCGTGCGCCTGCTTGTAGTGGATGAGACGATCTCAGACGTCGAGATTTCGAACGTCAGGGGTTCATTCTACCAGTATTGCGTGGGATTCACAAAGTATTACGATAAAAAAGACAGCCGGGGCAGAATCGAGCGCGTCGTTGTCCGCAATGCGGACGTTTTAAAATGTCAGAGGGTCGAAGGATATCCCTTCCCCGACCCGTTTGTTTTTCCGGTTTTCTTTTTCCAATCCGGCGTCACGGTCGAAAACGTCTCGTTCAGTTCGATCACACGCAGAGAAAGCGCGGTCCCGTCTGATACTTTTCTCATCGAAGACGGCGCCCGGGTAGACGGTTTGTCCCTGATCTGCGTCAGCGACGAAGGAGCAGAGACAAACCCGGGCGTCCTCCTGAGCGGAGGAAGGAACGTATCCAATCTCAATACACGCGAAGTCCTGTTGCATGGACTGCCTGTAAACACACATTCTTTAATGGAGGGTTAAACCACATGAAAAAACTGATTTCTCTCATTCTTGCGGCGGTAATGATCGTCGGGGCGGCCATAGCCGTCGTCGCCGAGGGCGAAAAATCACCTTTTTCCGACGTTAAGACGTCGCGGTGGAGCTACAGTTACGTCACGTATGCCTACGAGATGGGATATATGAACGGCATCGGAGACGGAAAGTTTGATCCCGCCGGGACAATGACCCGGGGGATGGTCGTCACAGTCCTCTGGAGGCGTGACGGGTCTCCGGCGGTTGAGTTCACGAACGACTTTGACGACGTCAAAGCGGGGAAGTTCTATTCCTCCGCCGTAATTTGGGCAAAAAACAACGGCATCGTCAACGGAGTGTCGGATGGAGTATTCGATCCCGGAGGAAAGATCACCCGGGAACAGCTTGCCACCATGCTCAACAGATATGCGGAATATCACAGCCTCGAATTCCGTCCCGCAGGGGAGCTCGATTCTTTCCCGGATGCGTCAAAGGTACACAGCTACGCGAAGAACGCGCTGTCCTGGGCCACCGGCAAGGGGCTCATCACCGGAGTCAAGGCGGGAAACGAGGATCTGCTGGACCCCCGAGGGAACGCCACTCGCGAACAGTTCGCCACGATACTGAAAAGATTTGACGAGACGGATCTCAAACTTCCGCTTGAGTACAACGACCCGGTCCTTATGAGCCGCTACACGGAAAAGGACTATCCCCTCGTCACAGACGCCGACTACTACGTGGCGACGGACGGCGACGACTCTGCCGCCGGAACTTTTGACGCGCCGTTTGCCACGTTCGCACGGGCCGCGGAGGCGGCGAGAGAACTGAAAAAGACCCGCGCGGCGGGCGACGTTACCGTGGCGTTTATGGCTGGCGACTACGGCCCGATGGATTATCACTTCACCGCCGAGGATTCCGGAGACGAGAACGGGCGCATCATTTACTGCGCCTACGGCGACGGAAAGGTGCAGTTCACCGGCGGCCCCGTGGTAGGTCTTGACGAGTTCGTACCGCTTGACGACGCGGACAAGGTCCACTTTTCTGCCAGAGCCGCGGAGCACATCAAAAAAGCGGATCTGTCGGAGAAAAGATGCGCCGATATGCTGTCGTATTCGTCCGAGACGTTTACATACGAATACGGCAGACTTGACGCTGCCCGCTACCCCAACAAGTCTTTTGATGGTCAGGATTGCTACCTGGGACGTCTTGCCGAAGGAATCAAACTCGGTCAGACCCGGATCCGTCCAATGACAAACAGATTCAAGAAATACCATACCACGGAAGGGATCGAGATGATCGGGTGCATCGGTCACGAGTACTGGAAGACCGTGTTCCCCATCACCGGATTCGATCCCGAGACCGGAATCATTTCCTATGACGTCATCGGGCCGCAATACGGTCTCGACGACTATGCAGAAGGAGTTTTCTTCATCAACATCATGGAAGAACTCGATTATGAGAACGAGTCCTACGTGGATCCCGAAACAAAGACGCTGTACGTCTATGAGCCCCACGAGGACGAGTATATCGTCAGCGCGGCTGAGACGTTCTGCACCTTCGAGGACGCGAACTACATCTCTTTCATCGGGTTCGATTTCGTCGGGTGCACCGGCGACGGTATCGTGGTACACGGAAACGGTGTCACCTTCGATCGCTGCACCATCTACGGCATCGGCGGCAGAGCCGGAGTCAGAGTCTACGGCACCGACTTCCGGATGCAGGACTGCGACTTCGCCTATACCGCCGGATGCGGAATGTGGTTCGACTCGAACAAGGACGTGAACGACCTCGTTCCCACCGGGCCGTATATAGACAACTGCCTTATTCATGACGTG